>NZ_JBBEBZ010000185.1:0-15082 GCF_040882075.1 Nitriliruptor sp. | reverse complement strand
CGCTTCCTTTGCGGCCTCGCGCACCAGCGTCTGCCCGACCGTGCCGTGCTCCGGGCCGATGCAGACCGCCACCCTGCGCTCGTCGCCGGAGGCGTCGGTGTAGGTGCCCTCGGCCTGGAGGTAGGTGCCGGCCCTCGGTTCGAGCCGGTCGAAGTCGATCTCCTCACCTTTGGTGGTGGTCTTCACGCCCGCCTTGACGAGGTTGTCGAGGATCACGGTGGCGAAGTCGCGCTGTTCGGGTGCCTGCTGCGCCGCCGCGACGGTGGCCGGCTCCTCGGTGCCCGGTGTGAGCAGCCGGTGTGGCGAGAGGCTCTCGACCGTGAAGGGCCCGGTGACCCGCACGCGGTTCTTGTCGCGGTACGGCTGATCGACCAGCACCTCGGACTGGCCGTGGCGGACGATCGCCGCGTCGATCTCCGCCCGGGTCATCCCCTCTCGGATGTCGGGGTTCTGGGCGATGGACTTCAGCGTGATGTGCGGCACGCGTCGGTAGACGAAGCCCTTGCGCACGTCGCCGGTCCCGAGCGGTTCCGCGGAACCGCTCGGGGCTTCTTCCGCGGAAGAAGCCACCGCCCGACCGCTGACCTCGGCCTCCTTCGCACGGCCCTCGGCGGAGTCAGCCAACAGGTAGTACGGGTAGCGGGCCGCCATCAGGCGGGTGCGCGCCAACGCGAGCGAGACCCGCGAGGTGTCGACGGTGATCCACCGTCGCCCCCACTCCTCGGCGACCACCGCGGTCGTCCCCGACCCACACGTCGGGTCGAGCACCAGATCCCCAGGATCGGTGCACATCAGCAGGCACCGCTGCACGACCTTCGTGTTGGTCTGCACGACGTAGGTTTTCGGGTCGCCAAAGCCGGCGATCGTCGTGTCGTCCCAGAAGTTCGAATACGGGTACAGGGGAAAGTCATCGAGGTAACGCACATACGACGGAGTGTTGCCGGCGAGGTCCACGCGACGAGCCGCGAGCAGCCTCGCCATGCCTTCTTCGTTCGTCTTCCAGCGTGCCTTCGAACCAGGCGTGAACTGACGTCCATCGAGCTCGATCGGGAACCATGAGGCGGCACCTGCGCCCTTCTGTCTCCCCATGCTTTGGCTCGTCAGGTTGTCGAGACGAAGAATTCGCGCGCCATCGGGAAGTGGATGTGGATCTCCCGCGCGTTCCCCGACGGTCATGGTTCGTCGAGTTCCATCCGCGAGTTCAACACGGGTGTAGGCGGATCCGCCGGCACCTCCGGCAGTCTTCACGTGAAACAACTCCCGGTACTTCATCTCGTCTCGCGTCTTCGCGTACCAGACGATGTAGTCCACAACACCTGCCAGACCCGCACCCGTAGCGCCAGTCGTCTTCTTGAAGGTGATGAGGCTGACGAAGTTGTCGCGGCCGAAGACCTCGTCGAGGAGGCTCCTGACGAGGTGGACGTTCTCGTCGCCGATCTGGACGAAGACGCTGCCGGACTCGGTCAGCAGGTCGCGGGCGACGGTCAGACGGTCGCGCAGGTAGGTCAGGTAGCTGTGGATGCCCAGCTCCCAGGTGTCCCGGAACGCCTTGATCTGCTCGGGCTGGCGGACCAGATCGGTGTCCTTGCCGTCCTTCACGTCCCGGTCACGGGTCGAGACCTGCCAGTTCGACCCGAACTTGATGCCGTACGGCGGGTCCAGGTAGATCATCTGGACCTTGCCACGCAGCCGCTCCTTCTCGGCGAGGGACGCCATCACGTGCAGGGAGTCGCCGAGGATCAACCGGTTGGACCAGCCCTGCTGGTGGGCGTAGAAGTCGACCTTGTCCTCGAACGGCAGGTCGTCGCGGAAGTCCTCGAACAGCGTCAGTTCGGGTTCGAGCTCACCCGCTGCGGCCGTGCGCCGCAGGTTCTCGATGATGACCTGCGGGTGGATCTTCTCCTGGATGTAGACCGGCGGGGCGGCGACCGTCAGGTCGTCGGCGTCCTGATCGTCCTTGCCCATCCACACCAGCTGCGGCGACGCCGACGCGTCCCGCGGGTAGTTCAGCCACGCCGGCGTCCGTTCGTCATCCGCGACGAACTCGGCGAGCTCTCCCGTCGGGATGTTGGCCCGCTGCTGGTCGTGCGTGATCGCGCTGACCGGCGTCGGACCCGACCGCTTCTGCCCCTGCTTCGCCACGTCGACCCCTCGATCAGCATCCGTCGTCGACCGTAGTCGCGCCGACCGCGTCGGCGATGGCGGCTCGGATGACCTGCTTCGCGGACTGCGGGTCGGTCACCTCGACGAACGCCCAGCGCCCGAACCCGCCGTGTGCGTTCACCGCCGGCACCCACTGGCTGGTCGCGGTCGCCACCTTGATCCGCTTGTCCTCGGCCCCGTGTCCTCCACCGCTCACCTCGACGATCATCGTGATCTCATCGTCGTCAACGCGGACCCGTGCGAGGAAGTCGGGCAGGTACTGGCGGACCTGGCCGTCGCGGGTGTAGGGGATCGAGAACCCGAGGTGGTCGTTCTTGACGTAGCTGACGACCTCGTCGAGCTGTTCGAGGGCGTCCGCGACCTGGTGCTCCCAGCTCGAGTCGTCGGCGACGACGTGGCTGACGTGCGAACGGTCTTCACGGGTCCGGAACGTGGCCTTGGTCGTGTCGAAGTCGACCACCGCGGTGGTACCGACCGGCTCGTAGGGCCGGAGGATCGGGAGCATCCGCGCTTCCGCGGAAGCGGCGCGGTGCACCGCACGCTCGAGCTTCTCCGCCGCCTGGTCCGCGAGTTCGGCGTAGAGCAGCATCTGGACGAACGCGTCGTCCTTCACCTCGACGTGGCTCGCGAGCCACCGACGGACGATGTCGATCGCCTGGGGGAACAGCGCCGCATCGATCGCGGTCGCCGGGTCGCCGATCCAACCGTCGTGCACCGCCCCGGAGGACAGACGGGTCACCAGCCGCCGTGCGAGCTGGAACTCGACCTCCTGCACCCGCCGCTGGTCCAGCGGGGAGGTGTGCACATCTTCTGCTCCGGCGATGCCAGCCATCTCGGTTCGCGTCGGCACGGCAGCTCGGCTCAGCACCATCCGGCTGTCCTCGCTGAACGACGCCGACAACCGGTCGGCGCCGAGTTCGGTGCGGTAGCCGACGACGCGCGGGAACGAGATCGCGAGCGCGGCCCGTTCCTCGAGCGCACGGACCCGTGTGAACGCCGTCGGCGGCTTCGGTGCATCGGTCGCTCCGGAAGCCGGGATGAACGAGAACGGGACGCCGTAGACCTCGGCGTACTCGGGATCGAACCGGCCGTGTTCGTTCAGCGCGTAGCTTCGGCGCCGCAGACCCCGCCCGACGACCTGCTCGCACAGCAGCTGGGTCCCGAAGGCCCGGACGCCGAGGATGTGCGTGACCGTGTTGGCGTCCCAACCCTCGGTCAGCATCGACACCGACACGACGCAGCGGATGCCCTCACCCAAGCGGCCAGCCTTGCCGACGGTGTTCATCACCTCGCGCAGCAGGGTGGCATCGTCGAGATCGTCGACGCTACGACCGGGGAACCGTTGACGAAGCTCGTCGCGGAACTCGTCGATCTCGGCAGCGGCGACGTCGCGGAAGTCCTTGCTGAGCCCCTCCCCCGATTCGAGCTGCTGCGAGTCGACCAGGATGGTGTTGAAGCGGCTCGCGAGGCGGCCGTCGTCGCGCACGTTGGAGAACAGCGGTAGCTCGCCCTTCACCCACACGGACGTCCCGTCATCGAGCTGCCGCTCGTAGCCGGCGATGTGGTCGTACACCAGCTTCGAGACGGTGGTGTTGTTGCACACCACGATGAACACCGGTGCGGTCATCCCGGCCGCCTGCGCCGCGGCGTCCGCCTCCCACCGGCGGAACGCCTGCTCGTAGTTCGCGTAGAGGCTCTGCAGCGCGCCCTCGAGCTCAGCCGGCAACGACGGGCGGCCGGACGGATCGGTGACCTCACGACCCTGCTTGGGCAGATCGTCGCGGATCCGGCTCCACAGCTCGCGGTAGGTCGGTCCTTCCGGCTGCATCGCGTCGTCGGCGACGGGTACCCGAGGGACCTTGACGAGCCCCGCCTCGATCGCATCGATCAGCCCGAAGTCGGAGACCACCCAGGGGAACAGGCGCCCCTCGTCGTACCCGGAGCCCTTGAGGAAGAACGGCGTCGCTGAGAGGTCGTAGACGACCTTGACGCCGCGCTCCTCGTCCACCGCACGCAGGCCGGACAGCCACACACGGGCTTCCTTGTCCCGCGATGTGGCCTCCGAGCGCTCCTCGCGGGACATCTTCGGACGCTGCGCTGCCTCGCGGGGCTCGTAGCAGTGGTGGGCCTCGTCGTTCAGCACCACGACGTTGCGCTTGCTGCTGCCGAGGTCGCGCAGGACGCGCCGCACCACCTGAGCCTGCGATTCGACGAACGGGTTGCGGTCGTCGTAGCCGAGCACCTCACGCGCGAGTGGCTTCACCTGAGCCGTGACGCGGGGCAGGAACGCGTGGTAGTTGGTGACCACGACGCGAGCACGCGCCAGCGCCTGCATCCGTTCGGGCGGTACGAGGTCCCGGTCGCGGTAGACGTTGTCCGGATCGGTCGGCAGCAGCACCCGGAGCCGGTCCTTGATGGTGATGCCCGGCGCGACGACGAGGAACGCATCCCCGAAGCGCCGGTCCTGGGGGTTCGCCACCTTGTTGAGGGTGTGCCAGGCGATGAGCATGCCCATCACCGTGGTCTTGCCCGACCCGGTCGCCATCTTGAAGGCCGCACGCAGCAGCCCTGGGTTGAACTCGTCAGCCCACTCCCGCAGCTGGTTCTGGAGGAAGGTCCCTCCGAACTCCTTCCCGCCGATCTCCGTCAGGAAGATGGCGGTCTCGACCGCCTCACGCTGGGCGAAGAACAGCGGCCGCGAGCGGTCCCCATCCGTCCAGTACGCGAGCAGGTCGCGCGTGGTCGACGTCACGCCGTCGTGACCCGCTGCTCGCCAACGGGCCACGTAGTCGCGGACCTCGTTGATGAAGTCGTTCGGCCGGTACCGGTCCTGGGTCCACTGGGTCTCGAGTTCGAGCTGCGGCTGCTGCACACGCGCCGAGGGCACCGGCACGAAGTAGCCCGACCGCCGACGTTCCTCGACGATCTCGTCGGTGATGCCGTCGTCGGAGAAGCGGAAGTGCCGACCGGGCTCCTCGAACGGTGAGTTGAGGATCGGGTCGTCGATGACGACGTCGCCCACTGCACGCCCCCTCGTGTCGACCGACGACCCTAGCGGCGTCCCTCCGCGGACCCGCTCGCGGTCCGCCGGGGCTGCATCCACAGGCTCGCCGCATCCCGATCCGTCAGCGTACGCTCGCCACGCGAGGCTCCCGGGATGGACGGAGCGGATCGATGGACGTGTCGGCGGAGCGGCAGTACACGCTGGCCGACGCCTACGCCTTCCCGGAGAAGGACGGGCACCGGTACGAGATCATCGACGGGGTGCTGTTCGTGAGCGCGGCCCCGCGCGCGTTCCACGAGTGGTCGGTCGGCCAGGTCTTCGCCCACCTCAACGACTGGACGCGCGTGCACGGCGGCTGGGCGCTGCCCGGCGGCAACGTCGACCTGGCCGACGACACCCACCTCGAGCCGGACGTCATCTTCCTGGCACCTGGTCGGCCGCTTCCCGACGAGCTCGCACACACCGATCCGGACCTCGTCGTCGAGGTGTCCTCACCCTCGACCCGGTCCTACGACACCGGGATCAAACGTGCCCGCTACGCCCGGTCCGGCGTCCCCGAGTCCTGGTTCGTCGACCTCGATCAGCAGCGCATCGAGGTGTCGCGGCTCGAGGGCGATCGTTGGTACGGCGATCCCGTGATCCTCGAGGTCGACGACCGCCTCACCTCGCCGTCGCTGCCCGGCTTCGCCGTCCCGGTCCGTGACCTCGTGGTGCTCCCGACCGGTGGGCCCACCTGACGGGGCGAGAAGCCCGAACTGGAGCAGGGGTCCCGCCGGCCCGCTGACCGCGGTCTCCGTCACCTGCAGCGAGCGGACGGACGACCGCGACGGCTACGCGACGACAGGGTCGCCCTCGCCACGCTCGGCGCGGATCTCGGCGGCCATCTCCGTGGCGTAGTGGACCATCGCCTCGACGATGTCCTCCTCGCGCACGGTCGCGATGCGTTCGCCCTTCTTTATGATGTCGCCCTTACCGTTGCCGGCGGCGACCCCGAGGTCGGCCTCGCGGGCCTCGCCCGGTCCGTTGACCACGCACCCCATGACCGCCACGCGGAGCGGCGCGTCGAGGCCCTCGAGGCCCTTCTGGACCTCCTCTGCGAGCGTCCACACGTCGACCTGGGCGCGGCCGCAGGACGGACACGAC
This sequence comes from Nitriliruptor sp., assembly GCF_040882075.1. Taxonomy (NCBI): domain Bacteria; kingdom Bacillati; phylum Actinomycetota; class Nitriliruptoria; order Nitriliruptorales; family Nitriliruptoraceae; genus Nitriliruptor; species Nitriliruptor sp. The sequence goes on along the minus strand of NZ_JBBEBZ010000185.1, from coordinate 8,772 downwards.
ACGACGTCGAGGCCGCGTTCGCGCAGGTGCAGGGCCTCGAGGATGGCGATGCCGGCCTTGACCTCCTCGACGGGATCGGCCGACAGCGACACACGGATGGTGTCGCCGATGCCCTCAGCGAGGAGCGCACCGATGCCGACGGCCGACTTGATCGACCCGGTCTTGAGCGGTCCCGCCTCGGTCACGCCGAGGTGGAGGGGGTAGTCGCACGACGAGGCCAGGAGCCGGTAGGTCTGGATCATCACCCAGGGGTCGGAGTGCTTGACCGAGATCTTGGTGTTACCGAAGCCGACGTCCTCGAGCAGCTTGACCTCGTTCAGGGCCGACTCGACCATCGCTTCCGGGGTGGCCCTCCCCCCGTGCCGGGCGAGCACGTCGTCCTCGAGGCTGCCGCCGTTGACGCCGATGCGGATCGCCACGCCGGCCTCGTCGGCGAGCTGACCGAGGAGGGCGACCTTGTCGTGCTTCTTGATGTTGCCCGGGTTGATGCGCACGGCAGCGCACCCGGCCTCGATCGCCAGCACCGCGTACTTCCACTGGAAGTGGATGTCGGCGATGACCGGGATGCGGGCGTGCTCGACGATGTAGGGCAGCGCCTCGGCGTCCTCGCGCCGTGGGACGGCGACCCGCACGATGTCGGCCCCTGCGGCCTGGCAGGCGGCGATCGCCTGGAGGGTGGTGTCGGCCTCGTGGGTCGGAGTCACCGTCATGGTCTGGACGGTGATGGGCGCGTCGCCGCCCACCTCGATCGGGCCGACCCGGATCTTGCGGCTGAGACGCCGCTTCGGTCCCGGCGAGGTGAACGGATCGGGGGCCGTCTGGGCGGGGACGACGGGGAGGGTGCCGGACACAGCGGACCTCTCGGACGGGGTGGCGGGGTCGGTGCTCACAGACGGATCGGCTGGGTGATGTCGAGGAAGGTGAGGGTGACGAAGACGAAACCGAGCACGACGAGCACGGGCACCATCACGGCCGCGATGGCCCGTGGATCGACGGTGAACTCGTCGGTGCGACCGCGCAGGCGGCGGACCGCGTTGACCGCGCGTTCGATCCCGAGGACGGCGAGGTGGCCGCCGTCGAGGGGCGGCAGCGGCAGCAGGTTGAAGATGCCGATGAAGACGTTGATGGAGGCGATCAGCAGCAGCAGGGTGCCGATACCGAAGGCCGCAGCCTGGCCGGCGATACCGGCGGCACCGACGATGGAGACCGCACCCTGCGCGTCCCGTTCGGCCGCACCGGTCGCCTGATCGAACATACCGGCGAGCCCCTCCGGTCCGAAGACGCGGCCGATGGCGACGAACGTCTGCTCGACCTGGGTCACGAAGCCGACCGGTCCGGTGAACGCCTCGCGGATGGCTTCGCCCGGCGGCAACGCGGCGTAGACCTCGGTCGGCACGAACCCGACCTGGCCGACCTCCTCGCCGGTGGACGGGTCCTCGCCGAGTCGCGGCGTGACGGTCAGGGTCAGCTCGACCCCGTCACGGATGACGGTGAGGTCGATGGGCTCGCCCGGGCGGGCACGGATGACGTCCCGCAGCTGCTCGTAGTCGCCCGAGCGGGTGCCCTCGACCGCGACCAGCTCGTCACCCACCTGCAGGCCAGCAGCTTCAGCGGGAGAGTCCTCGAGGACGCCGGTGACCGTCGGGTCGATGCCGACGAACTGCGAGGCCGTGAACAGGAACATCGCCAGCAGCAGGACGATCGCGATCAGGAAGTGGACCGCGGACCCGGCAGCCAACACGATCGCCCGCTGCCAGGCCGGTCGATCGGCGAAGAAGCGGCCCCGGTCGCCGTGGAGGAGGCGGTGGGGGAGGTCACCGAGCTGCTGCGAGGTCCCGACCTCACGCGTGATCGCGGCTTCTGCAGCGTCGCGCGCGTCGGCCAGCGAGCTCGAGGTCCCGACGCTCGCGCGTGTCCGGTCCACGATGGTGACGGTGGTGGTCGGGTCGGTCCCCCGGTGGCGGAGCTCGGTGTCGAACCGGTCCCACGTGGCGTCCGGGATGCTGGCACCGCCGACGGGGCCGCCACCGGCGACGACCAGCTCGCGGTCGGCCGCGACGGCGTCGGTCGAGAAGACGGCGTCCGGGACCGGGGCGAGCCGGTCGTCGAGCTCGCTCATGCCCCGGATCCGCACGAAACCGCCGAGCGGCAGCGCCTTGACGCCGTACTCCGTCTCGCCGCGGCGGGTCGACCAGAGCGTCGGCCCGAAGCCGAGGAAGAACCGGTCGGCACGCATCCCGAACCGGCGCGCGGTGAGGAGGTGACCCGCCTCGTGGAGCATGATCGCGGCGATCAGGCTGACCACGAAGACGGTGATGGCTGCGGGACCGGACATCTGCCTACCCCTCCACGGTCACGGTGGACCGGTGGCCGAGCGCCTCGGCGGCGCACGCCCGCGCCCACGCATCCGCGTCGAGCACGTCCTGCAGGTGGTTCGGTGCGCCGGGGCCGGTGGCTGCCCAGGCCTCGAGGGTGCGTTCCACGAGCTCGGCGATCCCGAGGAACGGCAGCCGTCCGGTGCGGAAGGCATCGACCGCGACCTCGTTGGCCGCGTTCAGGACCGCCGGCCAGGTCCCCCGACGCCGACCGGCGTCCTCGGCGAGGTCGAGCGCACGGAAGGTGGACCGGTCGACCGGCTCGAAGGTCAACTCGCTGGCCTGGGTCCAGTCGCAGGCGACGAACGCGTGGTCGAGCCGGTCGGGCCAGGTCATGGCGAGCTGGATCGGCAGGCGCATGTCGGGCGGCGACAGCTGTGCGAGCGTCGACCCGTCGACGAACTCGACCATCGAGTGGACGACCGACTGCGGGTGCACGACGACGTCGATGCGCTCCCACGGGATGTTGAACAGCTCGTGCGCCTCGATCAGCTCGAGCCCCTTGTTCATCAGGGTCGCGGAGTTGATCGTGACCACCGGTCCCATGCTCCAGGTGGGGTGGGCGAGCGCGTCGTCGACGGTGACGTCGGCGAGCTCGGCCCGGGTCCGGCCACGGAACGGCCCGCCGGAGGCGGTGACGACGAGCCGGCCGACCTCGCTGCGACGCCCGCCACGCAGGCACTGCGCGAGGGCGGAGTGCTCGGAGTCGACCGGGATCAGGTGGCTCTCGCGACCCCCTGCTCGTTCGGCTGCAGCGACCACCAGGTCACCGCCGACGATCAGCGACTCCTTGTTGGCCAGCGCGACCGGTGTCCCGGCGTCGAGCGCCGCCAGCGTGGGTTCGAGCCCGACCGACCCCGTGATGCCGTTGAGGACGAGGTCGGCGTCGTCGCCGGCCAGCTCGACCACACCCCGTCGTCCGTCGAGGACGTCGAGGTCCGGCCGCGCGGCGCGCAGCTCGGCTGCCGCAGCGGGATCGGCGAGCGCGACGCGCCGGACCCCGTGGGCGTCGGCCTGTGCGGCGAGGGTCGCGCCGTCCGAGCCCGCAGCGAGCGCCACGACCTCGAAGCGGCCCGGGTGCGCGACCACGACGTCGAGCGCCTGGGTGCCGATCGAGCCGGTGGAGCCGAGCAGGACCACGCGTCGTCGCTGATCGCTCACGATGCGGGCCCCTGGCGCAGCGGCAGGAGCTGGTCGACCCGCTCGGCGGCACCGACGGCCGCGGGCAGGCGGCTGCCGGAGCCGAGGTCGTAGCTCGCGAGCAGCTGCCCACAGGCGGCGTCGGCATCGCGGCCACGGGTGTCGCGCAGGGTGATGTTCGCGCCGCGGTCACGGACCCGGGCGACGAAGGCGTGCGTGGCCCGCTTGGAGGGTTCCTTCCACCGGACCCCGGGCGTCGGGTTCATCGGGATGACGTTGACGTGGGCGCGGAGCCGACGTGCGATGACGGCGAGCCGATCGGCCTGGTGCGCGTCGTCGTTGACGTCACCGATGAGGCACCACTCGATGGTCACTCGCCGGTTCGTGCGGTCGCGGTAGCGGCGCACGGCGTCCTCGAGCTCCGCCAGGGGGTGGGACCGGTTCACCGGCACCAGCTCGTCACGCAGCTCGTCGGTCGCGGCGTGCAGGCTCACCGCGAGGGTGACCGGAAGCCCCACGTCGGCGAGCTTGTCGATGCCCGGGACGAGGCCGACCGTGGACACCGTGATCCCGCGGGCCGACAAGCGGAACCCCTCCGGGTCGTGGAGCCAACCGACGGTGGCCAACGTCGCCGGGAGGTTGGCGAGCGGTTCGCCCATGCCCATGAACACCACGTTGGTCACGTGGTCCGGCGCGTCCTCCGGGAGCGAATCCGCGTCGATGGTCCCGCTGCGGAGGGCGGCGTCGCACACGACGACCTGACGGACCACCTCGCCGGCGGTGAGCTGGCGCCGGAAGCCGAGCTGTCCGGTCGCACAGAACGGGCACCCCATGGCACACCCGGCCTGGGTCGAGATGCAGACCGTCGCCCGGCCGGGGTAGAGCATCAGGACGGTCTCGATCGCTTCACCGTCCGGGTAGCGCAGCAGCAGCTTGTGGGTGTGTCCGTCGTCGGCCACCGTGTGCGCGACGAGCTCGGGCCGCGCGGGCGCGAACCGCTCCCCGAGCTGGTCCCGCAGATCGCGTGGGAGGTCGGTCATCGCCTCCGGATCGTCGACACCGCGGACCAACCACGCGTGCACCTGCCGGGCGCGGTAGGCCGGCGCGCCGAGCTCGGCGAGCACCGCAGCGAGCCCGTCGCGATCGAGCGCGTACGGGTCGATCGCTTCGGGGTGGGAGGGTGGAGCGGTGGACACGCGAGCTCCGGGTCGGTGCGACGTGGTGGCCACCGATGGTACGGCAGCGCAGCGGGCCCCCGACCGGTGTCAGCCGGGTCCGCTCAGCTCGAGCGCGTGAGCAGCTCGACGGCGTAGAAGCCCACCGGGAGGGCGAACAGGATCCCGTCGACGCGGTCGAGCACGCCGCCGTGACCCGGCAGGAGGTCGCCGAGGTCCTTGAGTCCGAGGTCGCGCTTGATCATCGACTCCACGAGGTCGCCGATGAACGCGGCCGAGCCGCACAGCAGGGCGAGGATGGCGGCGTCGAGGACGGTGAACAGGTCGCTGGCCAGCGGCAGGACGATCACGGCGAGCAGCGTGGCGACGGCCAGACCACCGAGGAAGCCCTCCCAGGTCTTGTTGGGGCTGACCGACGGCGCGATCTTGCGCTTGCCGAACGCGACGCCGAACCCGTACGCGCCGATGTCGGCGAAGATCGCTGCGCCGATGACACCCATCGTGGCGACGACGGCACCTTCGGGGCGGGTGATCAGCAGCACGGCGAACGAGGCGAAGAACCCGACCCAGAGCCCGAACAGCACCGTGGTCGCCAGCGTGCGCACGACGTCGCGGCGCTGCGGGTCGGACAGCTGCCACAGGACCCCGCCGATGAACAACACACCGACGCCGACGGCCTGCCCGGCGTGCCGCGCTTCGTAGGCGCCGAACATCATCACGGCGCTGGCCACGAGCAGGACGGGGACCTCGAGCTGCAACCCGACCGAACGCAGGACGCGGCCGGCCTCGACGCACGCCAGCGCGACGAGCACGGCGACGACGAGGCTGAACGCGACCGGGTGCCAGAACAGCGATCCGAGGAAGATCCCGGCGAGCAGCACGCCCACGCCGATCGCCAGCGGCAGATCCCGGCCGCCGACCATCTTGCGCGGTCGCTCGGGGTGCGGGTCGATGTCGGTCACCTTCAGACCTCGAGCAGGTCCTGCTCCTTCTGGTCGAGCAGCTTGTCGATCTGCGTGACGTGCGTGGAGGTCAGCTCCTCGAGCTTCTTGGTCGCCCGCTCGCGCTCGTCGGTGCCCACCTCACCATCGTCCTCGAGCTTCTGCATGGCGTCACGCGCGCTGCGGCGGACGTTGCGCACCGCGATGCGGCCGTCCTCCGCCGCCGCCTTGGCCATCTTGATGAAGTCCTTGCGGCGCTCCTCGGTCAGCTCCGGGAAGACGCACCGGATGACCGACCCGTCCGACGAGGGGTTCAGACCCAGGTCGGAGTCTCGGATGGCCTTCTCGATCTGGTTGACCGACCCCTTGTCGAACGGGTTGACCATGAGGATCCGCGGCTCGGGCACCGAGAAGTTGGCCAGCTGCTGGAGCGGGGTGGGCGCGCCGTAGTAGTCGACGGTGATCTTCTGCAGGATCTGGGCGTTGGCGCGACCGGTGCGGATGGCGCTGAAATCGGCGGCGACCTTCTCGACCGCCTGGCCCATCCGTCGGTTGGCGTCGGTGGTGACCTCGTGGAGGCTCATCGTCAGCTCCTGTTGGGTGCGTCACCGCACCCGCGTGGGTGTGCCGGTCAGACCAGTTCGGGCGTCGGCACCGCGGAACGCACGAGCGTGCCGACGTGCTCGCCACGGACGACGCGGCCGATGTTGCCCTCCCGGAGCAGCTCGAAGACGATGATCGGCAGCGCGTTGTCCATGCACAGGGAGATCGCGGTCGAGTCCATGACCTGCAGGCCCTGGTTGAGGACCGACAGGAAGTCGATCTCGTCGTAACGGACCGCATCATCGTGCTTCTTGGGGTCCCGGTCGTAGACGCCGTCCACGCCGGTGCCCTTGAGGATCGCCTCGGCGCCGATCTCGAGCGCTCGCTGGGCTGCGGTGGTGTCGGTGGTGAAGTACGGGACACCGAGGCCGGCGGCGAAGATCACCACGCGGCCCTTCTCGAGGTGACGGAGAGCGCGCCGCCGGATGTAGGGCTCAGCGACCTCCTGCATACCGATGGCGGTCTGCACCCGCGTCCCGACCCCGAGCTTCTCGAGGGCGTCCTGGAGCGCGAGCGCGTTGATGACCGTCGCGAGCATGCCCATGTGGTCCGCGCTCGAACGGTCCATCCCGGTCGCGGACGGCGAGTTGCCGCGGAAGATGTTGCCGCCGCCGACCACGATGCTGACCTGCGTGCCCTCAGCGGCCTGCTGCGCGACCTCGCGGGCGACCTGACGGACGATCCCGGGGTCGATGCCGCCCTTGACGGACGGGTCGGAGAACGCCTCACCGGACAGCTTCAGCAGGACGCGCGAGAGTGGTTTGCGGTCGGACACGGAGATCTCCGGTCGGGGCTCGATCGGCCGGGTGGCGGAGCTGAGGCTAGCCGCTGCCGGAACGGCGTCAGCGCCGCGCGTGGCCGGTGTCGGCCGGCTACGCACCGACCTCGAAGCGGGCGAACCGGGCGACCTCGAGCTTCTCGCCGACGACGGCCTGGACCTCGCTGATGGCCTGCGCGACGGTCTTGTCGGGGTCCATCACGAGCGGCTGGTTCAGCAGGACCCAGTCCTCGTAGACCTTCTTGACCTTGCCGTCGACGATGCGGTCGATGATGTTCTCGGGCTTGCCTTGCTCGATCGCCTCCTTGCGGGCGAACTCCTTCTCCTTGTCGAGGAGGCCGGCGTCCACCTGGTCCTCGGAGACCACGAGGGGCTTGGCCGCGGCGATGTGGAGGGCGATGTTGCGGGCGAGCGCCTGGACCTGGTCGGCCTTGGCGACGAAGTCGGTCTCGCACGACAGCTGCAGGAGCACGCCGACGCGGGCGGGCATCCCCGGCGTCGGGGTGTGGGCGTAGGTGTAGACCAGCCCCTCGGAAGCGGTGCGGTCGGCGGCGCGGGCGTCCATCTTGGCGCCGGTGCGCTCGCGGACGAGCTCGGCGGCCTTCTGGATGTCACCGTCGGCGTCGTCGAGGGCCATCTTGCAGGCCATCATCGGAGCGTTGGTGAGCTCGCGCAGCTTCTTGACGTCAGCGGCGGAGACGGCCACGGGGGCCTCCTTGTTTCGGTGGGTGCGGTGGGGTGCGTGCCGGCGCGGGCGGGCACGAGCAGGGACGCGCGGCCGCGCGGACCGAGCTCACCGGGTGAGCGTCGCGGTCCGCGCGTGGACGCGGCGGGTCAGCTGGAGGGCTGCTCGTCGGTCGCGGGCGCCTCGGCCGGTGCGGCCTCGGGAGCGGCGGCCTCATCGGCGGGTGCAGCCTCGGCCGGCGCGGCATCCGCCGGCTGGGGGGTGGTCTCCGGCTGGGGGGTGGTCTCCGGCTGCGGGGTGGTCTCCGGCTGCGGGGTGGTCTCCGGCTGCGGGGTGGTCTCCGGCGGCGGGGTGGTCTCCGGCTGGGTGGTGCTGCCGCCGGCGCGGGTGGCCTGCTCGGCCGCCTGCTGGCGCTCGAGCTCGATCTCCCACTCGGCCTTCGGCTCGGACACCTCGAGCCCGCCACCGGCGGACTGGGCGGCCTGCATCGCCTGGACGCGCAGCTCCTCGTCGGGCGAACGCGACGCGCGGAGCAACAGGCCGTCGGCGCAGGCATCGGCGATGATGCGCGTCAGCAACGCGGACGAACGGATCGCGTCGTCGTTGCCCGGGATCGGGAACTGGACGAGGTCCGGGTCGCAGTTGGTGTCGAGGATCCCGACCACGGGGATCTTGAGGCGGTTGGCCTCCTTGACCGCGATCTCCTCGATGACGGTGTCCACGACCCAGATGGCGTCGGGGAGCTTGCCCATCTCGCGGATGCCGCCGAGGTTGGTCTGCAGCTTCTCGTGCTCACGACGCAGCTGCAGGACCTCTTTCTTCGGCAGCAGCTCGAAGGTGCCCGACGACTCCATCGCCTCGAGCTCCTTGAGGCGCGCCACGCGACCCTTCATCGTGGCGAAGTTGGTGAGCATGCCGCCCATCCACCGCTCGGTGACGTAGGGCATCCCGACGCGGGTCGCCTGCCACTCGATGGTCTCGCGGGCCTGCTTCTTGGTGCCCACGAACAGGACGGTGCCGCCCTTGGCGACCAGGTCCCGGGTGTGGGTGTACGCCTTCTCGATGTACCCGACGG
>NZ_JBBEBZ010000184.1:2120-13171 GCF_040882075.1 Nitriliruptor sp. | reverse complement strand
GACCAGCACCGGGTGGCCGGCGACGGAGGGGCGAGCGTCCGGGGTCGACGACAGGAGCACGACCGCGGGCGGTTCGGGTGACGCGTCGGCCCGGGCCACCACGTCGAGCGCACCGCCGTCGGGGAGCACCAGGTCGATGAGCAGCACCGCCGGCGGCTGCTGGTCGAGGTGACGGCGAGCGTCGGCGGCGGAGGCGACGACCTCGACGCGGTACCCGGCCTGGACGAGCATGGCCGCCACGATCGGCCCCGATCGGTCGGACGGATCGACCACCAGCACGCTCGGCGCCGAGGCGGGGCCCACCGGCAGTTCGACATCGACCAACTCCGGCAAGGTGATGGTCACCCGGGTCCCCTCGCCGACCGCCGTGTCGATGTGGACCGTGCCACCGGACTGCTCGACGAAGGCGCGCACCGACGGCAGACCGAGCCCGGTGCCGTGGTCGCGCGGCTTGGTGGTGAACAGCGGCTCGAAGGCGCGTGCCACGACGTGAGGCGGCATCCCCGTGCCCTCGTCGGCGACCACGATGATCGCCGCGGGACCCCCACCGGGACCTCGCCCCCGGGAGGCCTCCAGCGTGATGCGGCCGCCCGGAGCGGCGTCCCTGGCGTTGAGGACGAGGTTGGTGATCGCCTGTTCGAGCCCGGCCGAATCGACGCGGACGTCGGGGGTGTCGTCGGCGACGGAGGTCTCGAGGCCCGCCCCACCGAGGCTGCGGCCGAGGAGGTCGGCGACGTCGGCGACGAGGTCGGCGACCACGACCGTCACGACGGCGCCACCGGACCGGGATGCGAACTGCAGCAGCTTGCGGGTCAGGGTGTCGACACGGTCGGACGCGATCCGCAGGTGCTGCAGGTCCTCGGTGAGGGCTGCGATCCCGGTGGCACGGTCGCCGCCGGCCGCGAGGTCGCGGAGCGACTCATCGGCCAGCCCCAGGCTGGTGACCAGCACCGTCAGCAGGTTGTTGAGGTCGTGCGCCAGCCCGCCGGCGAGCTGGCCGACGGTCTCGAACCGGTGCGCCTGGGCCAACTGTTCACCGAGGCGCGCACGCTCCGTCTCAGCACGTACCCGTTCGCTCAGGTCCCGCACCACCACCTGCAGGCGCCGTTGCGGCTCGCCGAGGTGGCCGACGCTGACCCAGGCGGGGAACCGGGCACCGTCGGTGCGACGCAGCTGCAGATCGGTCCGCAGCACCGGCTGCCGATCGAACAGCACCTCGGCCAGGCGGTCGGCGGCGCGGTCGCGGTCGACGTCGGCGACCAGGTCGAGGAGGGCGCGTCCGACCAGGTCGCGCCGCTCGATCGCACCGAACAGCTCGACGAACGCGTCGTTACAGCGTTCGACGGTGCCGTGCAGGTCGAGGATGGCGATCGCGTCCGGCGACAGGTCCACGAAACGACCGACGAGGTCGTCGGGGTCCGCCAGGTCGTCGGTGCTCACGACCCGACCCAGCGGTACCCCAGCCCCGACTCGGTCACGATGAAGCGAGGCGCAGCCGCATCGTCGCCGAGCTTGGCCCGGAGCGTGCGGAGGTGGACCCGCAGGCTCTGCCGGGTCTCCTCGCCGTGCGACTCGTCCCAGACCGCGTGGATCACCTGCTGGTAGGTCTGGATGCGATCGGGACGGCTCGCCAGCGTGCTCAGCAGCCGCCACTCGATGGGCGTGAGCCGGACCTCGCGGTCGTCGACGAGGAGGCGGTGGTTGGCGAGGTCGATGACCACGCCCTCGCACTCGAGACGTCCGCCCGTCGCGCGGTCACCGCCTCGGGCGCCGGAGCGGCGGAGCAGCGCGGCCACACGCGCACGCAGCTCGTCCATCGAGAACGGCTTGTCGACGAAGTCATCGGCACCCGCATCGAGGGCCGCGACGCGCGCTCGTTCGCTGCCCTCCCCCGAGAGCAGCACGATCGGGACGTCGCTCCAGGTCCGGAGCCTGCGGACCACCTCGATGCCGTCGAGATCGGGGAGGCGCAGGTCGAGCAGGATCAGGTCCGGCTGCGCGGCGGCCGCGGCCGCGAGCCCGTCCTCACCGTTGCGCGCGACGATGACCTCGTGACCGGCACGCTGCAGCCCCCGCGACAGCGCGGTGAGGATCTGTGGCTCGTCGTCGACCGCGAGCACCTTCGTCGCCAACGCCCGCCTCCCCCTCCCGCGTCAGGCGGCCAGACGCCGCGGGCGCAGGGTAAACGGCGACCGAACGCCACGGGCGGAGGGTGACCGGCGACGTCACGCCCGCAGCGAGGGTCCGAGGTCGCAGCTGGCCGGAACGGTGGCCGCGAAGGCCCCCTCGAGCTGGGCCCGGCGGCGGTTGACCCGCTCCACGGCGTCGACGAGGTCGCGTGCGACGGCCCTCGGCTCCCTACCCGCGCGGATGTCCGACCCGTCCTCGAGCGACGCAGCGATCTGCTCGGCGGTCAGGTCCGGTGAGACGCCGGCCGCCGTGAGGGCGATGCTCCGCGCGAGCATCAGGTAGGCGGCCCGCTCCGTGGCCCGGTGGACGGCCGCGATCGCCTCGGTGATGGCGGTCGTGTCCTCCCCCGCCTCGAGGCGACGTTCCAACACCGCGAGGCGACGCTCGATGGTCTCCACCGCGTCGCGCTGGCGCCGCAGCACCTCCGCGAGCTCACCCACCATCACCATCTCGTCACACCTCGACCTCGTCACACCTCGACCTCGTCACACCTCGACCTCGTCACCCGGTGCATCGACCGACGGTCGCTCGGCTCAAGCGGTCGGTGTGAAGACGGTCGTGAAGGCTCGACCCACCCCTGTGAAGAGCGCGTGAACGCCTCTACCGTCACGGGTGCGCACCATCCGATGCTCCCTCCAACGGGCCAACCGGCCGCCCGGGTGGACGGAACGGAGCGAGGTATGCGCACGACGACCGCGAGGGCTCCCCGCGCGACCGACGCGGCTGCTGACGGGATCGCGCAGCTCATCGAGGCGCACGTCCACCTCGTCGACCACGTCGTCCACCAGCTGACCGCGAACTTCCCCCGTCACGTCGACCGCGACGAGCTCCTCGGCGCCGGCGCTGCCGGACTGGTCGATGCGGCCCACCGCTACGACCCCTCGACGGGCGTGCCCTTCGCGCGCTACGCCACGATCCGGATCCGCGGTGCGGTGCTCGACGAGACCCGCGGCCGCGACTGGGCCACCCGGCGGCTCCGACGTGACCTCCGCGCCATCGAACGAGCGACCAGCGTCCTCGAGGAGCGCCTGCAACGGGTCCCGCACGACACCGAGATCGCCGGGGAGCTCGGCGTCACGGTCGAGCTCGTGCGCAAGCGCCGCGCGTCCGCGGTCACCTCGCGCCTGTTGACCCTCGACCGGCCACTCGGCGAGGACGGCGAGGCGGGCTCGCTCGCCGACCGTGTCACCGAGACCGACGTCGCGTGGCTGCCCGGCCCGGCGCTGGAACGCTCCGAGCTCGTCGGCACGCTGCGCACCGCCGTCGCCGCGCTGCCCGAGGGGCCGCGCCGCGTGCTGATCGAGCACCACTTCGAGGGCCGCCTGCTGCGCGACATCGCCGACTCGATGGGGGTCACCGAAGCCCGCGTCTCGCAGCTCCGCCACGAGGCGCTCCGCGCCCTCCAGGCCTACTTCGGCACCGTGTACGACGGGGTACCCGAGGTTCCGACCGACGCCCCCGGCAAGCGGGCTCGGACGGCCTACGTCGAGGGCGCGGGCGCGTGGCCGTCCCCCCTGGCGGCACCGGCGGTCGACGATCTCCGGGTCTCGGTCCCGGCCTGATCAGTCCGCGGCGGACCGCCCGAGGCGTTCCACCTCGGCGGGATCGAGCCGCGATGCGATGGGCAGCAACAGCGTGTCCACGATGACGTCGACGAGCCGTGCCCGGTCGAGGTCACGGTCGACCAGCCACGACACGATGACCTCCTCGGTCGAGACCACCCACCCGCGGACGACGATCTCGACCTCGGGGGGGACCTCCCGGAGGCCCAGCCCCTCGACCACACGATCGGCGAGCACCGCCCGCGTGCGATCACCGACGGCCCGCAGTTCGGGTTCCCCGCTCGCGGCGCCGCGGACGAGCGAGATGTAGGCGTCCCGGCGAGGGGCGACGTGATCGATGAGCTGCTCGACCCCCGCACGCAGTTGTTCGAGCGGGGTGGCCGTGGCATCGGTGGCCGTGGCGGCGAGCAGCTCGTCGCCGGCCCGCTCGGCGACCGCGACCTGGAAGTCGCGCTTGGTCGGGAAGTAGTGGAACAGCAACCCCCGGGAGATGCCAGCGGCCGACGCGACGTCGTCGACCGAGACCGCATCGAACGAGCTGTCGGCGATCAGTTCGTGGCCGAGCACGACGAGCTGCTCACGCCTCGCGGTCCGGCTGAGTCGCGCTCCTGTCACCACGTTCACCTCCCGTCGGTCGCACCTCGGTGGCCGCCGCTGTGCGGCCTGACCCTTGTTGACTGATGCTCAACCGTAGCGGTACCGTCATCGTCGAGCAACGCTCAGCGGGAGGTCTCCTGCCCCCGATGACACTCGAGGACACCCGTGCGCACCTTCTCCGGTCGGACCGCCGTCGTCACCGGCGCCGGATCCGGGATCGGTCGCGCGCTGGCGACCGAGCTCGCGCGGCGCGGGGCCAAGGTCGCCGCCTCCGACGTGGACATCGCCGGGGTCGAGCACACCGCCGACCATCTCACCGCGCGCGGCGGGACGGTGCGCGCGTGGCACCTCGACGTCACCGACCGTGACGCGGTCGAGGCCCACGCGGTGGAGGTCGTCGACACCTTCGGGTCGGCGGACCTCGTCATCAACAACGCCGGCGTCGCGCTCGCGGCCCGGGCGGTCGAGCAGACCGCCAAGGAGGTCACGACGGTCGTCGACGTGGACCTGCTCGGCGTCGTCCACGGCACGCAGGCCTTCCTCCCCCACCTGCTGGCGTCCGGCGACGGGCACCTGGTCAACATCTCATCCCTCTTCGGCCTGGTCGCGATGCCCTACAACTCGGCCTACAACGCCGCCAAGTTCGGGGTCCGCGGGTACACCGAGTCGATCGCGATCGAGCTGGCTGCTGCCCGCGCGCCCGTCGGCGTCACCTGCGTCCACCCCGGTGGGATCGCGACCGACATCGCACGCAACGCCCAGACCACACCCGGCAACGAGGCTCTGACCAACGCCTTCGAGAAGGCGCTGCGCATGCCGCCGCAGCGTGCCGCCGAGATCATCCTGCGGGGCGTGCAGCGGGGCCGGCGACGTCAGTTGGTCGGTGCGGACGCGTGGGCGATGCACGTCGCCCAGACGGTCCTCGGGGCCCGCTGGATGGACGTCATGGGCGTGCTCGGCCGCAAGGTGGTCCCGCGCTACGAGCCGTGACCCACCCGCTGGTCAGGTGCGCCGGCGCCGGACCGGGAGCGGCGGCCGACGTTCGCTCGGGACGAGCACGTAGTCGTCCTCGTCGGCGGTGACGGCACCCTCGAGCGCGTCGAGGGCGCCGCGACGGAACCGGTAGACGCCGTACCCGTGCTTCGCCACGGCGTCGACCACGTCCTGCGCGGACGCCTCGTAGCGGAACTGGTGCAGGTCATCGGCTTCGACGAGGACCAGCGGCCGAGCCTCGGCCAACGTCCGCTCGGCGCCGGCGAGCGCCGCCAGCTCGGCACCTTCCACGTCGATCTTGAGCACGTCGACGCGGTCCACCCCCGACTCGGCGAGGACGTCGTCGAGCCGACGGGTCGGCACGGTGATCTCGCGGTGGGGCAGCCGCGCGAAGGCTGCCGTGCCATCGCGGTCATCGGTCGTGCCGTGCAGGTGCGCCCGCGTCGGCACCACTGGGATCCGCAGCGGCAGCTCCCCGTCGGCCTCGGCCAGGGCGACCTGGTGCAAGGTGGTGCGGTCGTGCACGCCAGCCAGACGGGTGATGCGCGCGAGCATGCGGAGCGAGCCGGGCCGCGGTTCGAAGCCGAACACCCGTCCCGTCGGTCCGACGCGACGAGCCATCACGAGCAGGTGTGCGCCACCGGCCGCGCCGACGTCGACGCACACCATCCCGGGCTGCACGACCCGGGACAGGAGGAACAGCTCCTTCTCCAGGAACGGGACGCGGTCGACGGCGCGCTCGAGCCGGCTCGGCCGTCCGTCGTCGGTCACGGGGTCTCCATCGCTGCAGGGCGGCCCGGAACCTACGCGCTGCCGGCGGCGAGGTCCGCCACCGCCTCGGCCACCGGTCGGTCACCGGACAGGACCTCGAAGGTCACGCCGGTCGCGTCGGCCTCCAGGCTGGCGGCCATGACCGCAGCGACGTCGGCGCGCGAGATACTCCGATCGCCCCGCTCCGCCCTGGCGATACGGGGGGTCCCGGTGCGGACCTGGTCGGTGGGCGGATCGTCGGTGAGCGCGCCGGGTCGCACCACCATCCACCGCAGGCCGCTGGCGGCGAGCACCCGGTCGGCGGCGTGCTTGGCGGCGAGGTAGGGCGCCATCGCCTCGGACGACCCGAGCGGGTCGTCGGCGGCCATGGAGGACAGCATCACGTAGCGGTCCGCGCCCGCCTCGACCGCCGCGTCGATGGTTCGGACCGCGCCGTGGAGGTCGACGAGCAGCGTCATGTCCTTGCCGGTGGACGCCCCGCTGCCGGCGCAGAACGCGACGGCGTCCACACCACGGGTGGCGTCGGTGAGCGCGGTCGCGTCGGGGTCGGTGAGGTCCCCGGGGACCACCTCGGCTCCCCTCTTGGCCAACGGCGCGCCCTTGTCGGGGTCGCGGACGAACGCGCGGACCTGATGACCGTCGGCGAGCAGCCGATCGACGAGCAGACGGCCGGTGCCACCGGTGGCGCCGTGGACGAGGACGAGCACGTGGGGATCCATCCGTAGGTGTCGTCCGAGCTTCGGAGCCGGCGGCAGGTCCCGCTCGCTGCGGCACGGGTCCCCCGGCCACCGTCCGAGCGGTCCTCGGGAGCGTCAGGCGTGCCGGGTTCCGGACACCGGTCCCGTTAGCCTGGGCGCACACCACCCCCGTCTCGGAGGCTGCCCCGTGCTCAGCGCGTCCCGACCGCTGCTGGTCGCCGCACTCGTGCTGTTGCTCGCCGGCGTCACGGTGGTCGTCACGCAGAGCGGCCCCGACGACGAGCAGGTCACCGCGAGCGGTCAGGACGGTGACGACGCTCCGGCCGACGACGCTCCCGCCGACGACGCTCCGGCCGATGACGACGCGGACGACGCGGACGACGCGCCGGTGGCTGACGACGAGGGCGAGGACCAGGCGGGAGCGGACGACGCCGACGACGCGGCGGTCGGCACGGACGCGGACACCGGCGACGGAGCCCCCGCCGATGACGGCGAGGTGGCCGACGGTGGCGCGACGGCGCCCGATGCGGAGAGCTCGGGTGAGGGCTCGGTCGACGACGAGGGATCGGCCGGGGAGGCCGACACCACCGCGACCGGCGACAGCGGCGACGATGCCAGCGACGGTGAGGGCGAGGTCGCAGCTGGCGTGCCGAGGTCCGGTGGGACCGCCGCCGGCTCGGCCGGTGACGGACCACTGCCGAACACGGGCGCGGGCGCCTTCGAGGCCGCCCTCGGTGCCGTGGCGTTGGCCACCCTGAGCACCCGCCGTCGGAGCTGACGCGCCAGCCGGGTGTGACGGTCGTCCGGACTAGCCTTGTCGACCGCGCGCCCGTAGCTCAGCTGGATAGAGCATCGGACTTCTAATCCGACGGCCGCAGGTTCGAGTCCTGCCGGGCGCACCCGATCTGCTCGACGCCACATCGATCCGCGCCACCAGCGTCAGCGCACCCCGACGCTGGTCGGGGCAGCCGCACCGTCAGCGACGGCAGCCGAGGCATCAGCGACGCCGGACCGTCTACCGTGACGGTTCGGTGGTCGGTGAGCTTCGGGGCGTGACGTGACGGTGCATCCTTCCTGGTGGGGCTCCGCCTTCGAGCAGCTCGCTGCGGTCTCCCCCGCGCGGTTCGTCGTCGTGCGCTGGGAAGGTGACGACGGCACCGTCGAGTGGGCCAACGCCGCCACGGCGGCGCTCATGGACCTCGAGGTCTCGGACATCATCGGTCGCCGGGTCAGCGAGGTCTACCCCGACCGCTACCTGACGGAGATCGCCGAACAGTTCCGGACGGCGCGCGAGCAGGGGTCGCTGCGTTACGAGGTCGTGCGCGAGTTGGCCGCCGGCCGGGTGACCCTGAACGCCGCGACCGTCCCGCTGGGCGAGGACCTGTTCCTCAGCTACGCCCTCGACGTGACCGTCGAGCGTGAGACCCAGCGCCAGCTCGCGCTGGTGACCGAGCTGACCGGGGCCGGCCTCTACCACTGGAACCTCGCGACCGACGAGGTGAGCTGGAACGACGAGATGTTCCGGCTGTTCGGGCACGAACCGGGCGCCTTCGTGCCTCGGCCCGGCAGGTACCTCGAGCACGTCCACCCCGAGGACCGCAGCATGGTGACCGAAGCGGTCGCGGCCGGTCGCGCCGGCGGGGCCCCCGCCGCACAGCTGCGACACCGCATCGTGCGAGCGGACGGACAGCGACGGACCGTCGACATCCGCGCGCAGGCCGTCACCGACGGGCCGGGTGAGCGGCTGTACGTCTTCGGCGTGGTCCGGGACGTGACCGATGAGGTCGAGCTCCAACGTCACGAGGAGCTCGTGCGACGGGCCGCTCAGCAACAACGCACGGCCCTGACCGTCCACGACCGCATCGTCCAGGCGCTCGCCACGGTCGTCCTGGCCCTGAACCTCGACGAGATCGAGACCGCCCGGGAGGAGGCGTTGGCCGCGGTGGGGGCGGCCCAGGCGGTCGTCTCCGATCTGCTGGCCGAGGTCGCCGCGGTGCAGGGCAGCATCGAAGCCGGGGCGTTGCGGGTGCTCCCCACCGAGGAGGGCGCACCGTGACCCGCACGATCGTGATCGTCGACGACGAGCCGGGGCTGCGTCGGCTCCTGGTCCTGATGATCCGGCGCGACGGCCGCTTCGAGGTCGTCGCGGAAGCCGGCGACGGCCTGGCGGCCCTCGACGCGATCGGGCGTCACGACCCGGACCTGCTGCTGCTCGACCTCGGCCTGCCCGAGTTGGACGGGCTCGAGGTGCTGGAGCAGCTCGCGGATCGCCGCCGGCCGGCCACGGTGGTGCTCACCGGGTTCACCGATGCGACCACCCACGAGAAGGCCCGATCGCTCGGCGCGGTCGACTGCCTCGTCAAGGGCACCGACTTCGACCGGATCGTCGAGACCCTCGCCGCCGCGTGTTCGAACGAACCGCGCGCCTGACGGGGCCTTCCCGAGCGCGCCGCGCTGACGGGGCGCCCCGTCAGACGGTGACCGGCGCCGACCGAGCCGCGACGACACCAGCGAGCCAGCCGGCAGCGAACGTGACCAGCAGCAGCGCCACGCCCGCGGCCCACCCCGGCTTGTAGACCATCAGCGCCACCAGGCCGACACCGACCCCGACCAGCGAGTGCACGGGGCCCCACAGGCTCGGCGCCGCGGCGGCCGCGCGGAGATCAGCGGTGGCAGCCTGGTCACCGACCGCGTGACCGTCCACGGCGAGCCGTCGGAGTCGGGCCCCGCCGATCATCGGACCGATGGGGGCGAGCAGCAGCAGCCCGGCGACGCCGAGGGTGATGAAGGGGTTCGAGAACCCGCCCGCGTCCCCGCCCCAGACCGCACCGGCGAGGTGACCGCCGGTCAGCAGCGACAGCACCGCGGACACGACGATGATGGCCCCGGCACCGCGGGTGAACCTGGCCCAGGTCGCGACGTCCCGTCCCGTGGACGCCGAGCGGAGCTGGGCGCCAGCGAGGACCTGGACGAGCCCGCCTCCGACCATGCCGATGGCGGCCAGGACGTGCAGGAACAGCGAGGAGGTATCGATCACCGAGGAACTCCTGGGAGTCGGGCGGGCGTGCGAAGGTGCGGAGGCTCAGACGCCGGAGCGGACGGGGGCCTCCGCGACCGCCGCCGGAGGCGAGGCAGCATCGCGGCGCTGCCGACACCGTGCCCAGAGCTTGAGGCACGCCGGCTCGACCAGCACGGCGGCGATCAGCGAGTAGATGATCGTCAGCGCCGTGATGATGCCGAACTGTCGCATCGGCGCGAGCGAGGCGAACCCGAGGACGCCGAAGCCGGCCGCGGTCGTGGCGGCTGAGCCGAGGAGCGCGCCACCGGTGTGGGTGACCGTCTCACGCACCGCGTCGTCGATCGTGGCACACACCTCGAGGTCCTCGGTGAACCGGTTGGCGATGTGGATCCCGTACGGCACGCCGATGCCGATCGCCAGGGAGGCCACCATCGCGGTCATCACGTTGAAGCTGATGCCGAGCACCAGCATCGAGCCCGACACCCACGCGACCACGAAGATCGACGGGATCATCGCGACGACGCCGAGGAGGGGTCGTCGGCCGCGGAGGGTGAAGAACCCGACCAGGACGACGAGCGCGGCGATCAGGGTGATGACGATGCCACGGGTCTGGGATGCCGTCAGCGCGTCGAGCGACTCGTCGAGCAACAACGGTTGGCTGACCACGGTCGTCGTGATCCCGGCAGCGTCGAGCGGACGGAGATCCTCGGTGAGCTCGTCGCGCAGGGCGGCGGCACCGTCCTGGCCGGCCGCCGTCGAGATCGCGAGGACACCGAGCGTCGCGTCCTCGGTCAGCACGCTGGCGACCTCCGCGGGGGCGACCTCGCGGGCCAGGCCGTAGAGCGCAGCGATGTCCGCGTCGGGAGCGAAGCCCTCGGAGGTGAAGCCGAGCGTGGTTGCCTGCTCGGCCGCGTCCGGCTGGCTGGCGATGGCCGCCACCAGCGATGCCGGCGAACTGACCTGGGCCTGACCGGCGGCACCGCGGACGTCGGTGGTGTCGCCCATCTCGACCTGCGCGGCGAGCATCGCGTTGGCGACGTCGGGGTCGGCGAGGTCACCTTCGAGCAGGACGTAGGTGGTCTCGTCGAGGTCCGCGCCGAACAGCTCCGTCATCGTGGCGATCAGCTCGCCGATCTCGGAGTCGGCGGGGATGAAGTCGTCCTGGCTGAAGGTGGTCGACACCTGGCTGCCTGCGACACCCGCGACGAGCGTGAGCAGGGC
>NZ_JBBEBZ010000184.1:0-2020 GCF_040882075.1 Nitriliruptor sp. | reverse complement strand
AGGAACCCGATCATGGTCGTCAGGGTCGCCAGCACGAGCGCGCCGCCGACGCTGAACACCGCACCGGACGCGGCCTGCGCCGGGGTCCGCCCCTTGCCGAGCTCCTCGCGGTAGCGCGTGGTCAGGTGGATGGCGTAGTCGATCGCCAACCCGATCAGCAGCACCGGGATGATGATCGAGATCTGGGTCATCGGACCGGTGATGCCGAGGTAGTCGGGCCCGACCAGGACCGCGATGCCGTAGGTCCACACGATCGTGACGACCAGTCCGACGAGCCCGAGCAGGACGTCGCTGACACGGCGGTAGGTGACGAAGAGGATCGCGATGATCAGCAGGAACGCGAGCCCGAGCAGGACGGGCATCTCCTGCTCCATGTCCGCCATCAGGTCGTCGGAGAGGATGTTCTCGCTGAACGGACTGACGGTGAACGGCCCGAGGTCAGCCGCCTCGACGGCGTCACGGAACGCGAGCTCGCCCGCTGCCTGGTCGGCCACCTCGACGTCGCCAGCCAGCCGCACGATCACCAGTCCAGCCCGCGCGGATCCGGCCTCGGCGTCGAGGTCCCGTGACAGCAGCGCTCCGGCCTGGGGGCCGACCTGGGGGTCGCCGAGCATCCCCACGGCGATCGCGTCCAGCGCATCGTCGTCGACGGTGCCGGGATCGACGCCCTGTTCGTCGAGCGCCGCCTGGAACGGTGCCGCGTAGGAGATGACCGCGGGCGCCTGCGGGGTGCCGGGCGCGAGGATGTCGGTGAGCTCCGGTGTCCGCTCGACCACGCGGCCGAGCTCGGCGGCGGTCGCCAGCCCCTCGGCGCTGAGGACGTCACCACCCTCCCCCGCGTCGACGATCACCTGGACCGCTGCCGATGCGGTGCCGAACTCCTCGGAGATGCGCTCGCTGGCGGCGGCGAGCTCGGACTCCGCCGCGAAGGCGGCCAGGTCGGTGTCGGTGCTCTGCTGGGTCGCGAGAGCTCCGAAGACGACGGTCAGCACCAGGATCACCACGAGCGAGACGCCGGGGCGTCGCTCGACGGTGCCGGCGATCCGGCGCAGGAGAGCGTTCACGGGTGGTCCTCAGGGGTGGTGACGTCGAGAGACGTCCGAGCGGGCGATCGACCGTGCGCGCGGTTCAGATCCGC
The DNA here is from genome assembly GCF_040882075.1 of Nitriliruptor sp. Classification (NCBI taxonomy): domain Bacteria; kingdom Bacillati; phylum Actinomycetota; class Nitriliruptoria; order Nitriliruptorales; family Nitriliruptoraceae; genus Nitriliruptor; species Nitriliruptor sp. The sequence continues at coordinate 882 of NZ_JBBEBZ010000184.1, read as the reverse complement.
GCTTCGACACGGGTGGGAGCTGTCGTGGAACCCGGCGGAGAAGACCCCGAGCGCCTCGTCGATCACGGCCTCGAGCGGGGTGTCGATGGAGGCGTCGGTCGGGGTGTCGATCCAGTGATCGATGGCGACCCGCACCGCAGCCCCGACCGCGGCCACGAGCAGGCGCGGGTGCAGGTCGCCCGGGGCGTGGCCTGCACGCCGGGCGACCTCGGCGGCCAGCAGGCGCTCCATCTCGAGCCAGTTGGCGACCTGTTGCTGCGCGAGTGCGGGGCTGTCGCTGACCAGACGCGCCTGCTCGACGAGCTCGCGGCGCACCGTCGGTTCGCCGGCGACGAGCTCGACGACGGCGGCGCGCAGCGCGTCCCAGATCGGTTCGCCGACCGGTCGGGCCGCGAGCAGCTCCACGAGCCGTTCGGCACGCTCGGTCCCGCCGACGATCGCCTCCTCCTTGCTGGAGAAGTAGTTGAAGAACGTCCGCGGGGAGACGTTCGCGCTGGCCGCGATGTCAGGGACGGTGACCGCGTCGATGCCGCGCTCGGCGCACAGCTCGAAGGCGGCGCGGCTGAGCGCCGCCTTCGTCTCGCGCTTCTTGCGCTCGCGCAACCCGAGGTCGTGATCCATGTCCCGACGGTACGACCCGAGCTGCACGACGTGCAAGTTTGCGCGCGTCGCAACTCGTCAGCGGCCGGACGGTCGCCGATCAGGACCGACCGCGACGAGCGCCCGCGAACTCGCGGCGCTTTGACCCCCCCTCCACCGGGCCGTACCCTCCGCCGCCGTGCCGTTCGCGGCACGCACCTCGGTGGGTGTAGCTCAGCTTGGTTAGAGCGCTTGGTTGTGATCCAAGAGGCCGGGGGTTCAAGTCCCCTCATCCACCCTGCG
>NZ_JBBEBZ010000183.1:0-13176 GCF_040882075.1 Nitriliruptor sp. | reverse complement strand
CTCCCGCCGGACGGAACCGGCGGCCAGGGTGAACCACGGAGGACACACCCATGCGTATCAACCAGAACATCGCGGCGTTCAACGCCTACCGTAACCTCAACGTCACGAGCGGCCAGCAGGCCAAGTCACTCGAGAAGCTGTCCAGCGGCTTCCGCATCAACCGTGCCGCCGACGACGCGTCCGGTCTCGTGAACAGCGAGAACCTGCGCAGCCAGATCGGTGGCCTCAAGGTCGCCACGCGCAACGCCCAGGACGCGATCAGCCTCGTACAGACCGCGGAAGGTGCGCAGACCGAGGTCCACACGATCCTCCAGCGGATGCGCGACCTGGTCGTGCAGTCCGGCAACCTGGGGACCAACGACACCGAGGCGCTCAAGGCCAACCAGTCGGAGATTGCCCAGCTCAGCGAAGAGCTGGACCGCATCGCGGACCAGACCCAGTTCGGGACCAAGAAGATCCTCGACGGCAGCTTCGCCCAGACCGTGGCCCAGGCCGAGGTGGCGCTGATCGGCGGCGACACCGAGGTGGCCGGTGACGGCACCACGGTGGCCGCCTCGCTGGTCTACGACCTCGGAGCAGCGACCGGGTTCGTGGCGAACCGCGACGCGACCTACACCCTGAGCTTCGATAACGGTGCGGGCGCGACATCCATCATCGAAGTGTCGGCCAACACCGGTGCGGACGCGACCGAGGCCGCCACCAACCTCTACGCGGCACTCGGTGACGCGGCCGTTCCGACTGGCTTCACCGTCAGCGTGACCGGTGACACCGTCTCGATCGACGGGCCGACGACCACCGGTGCGGCGGTCACCCTCGACACGGCCGTGTTGGACGAGGTGCTCGGTGGCGGTGCGACCTTCCAGGTCGGAGCCAACGCCAACCAGACGGTGAACGTGTTCATCGACAGCGTCGAGGCCTCCAGCCTCGGCACCGCGGCCACCGGTGTCACCACCGGAGGCTCGCTCGGGATCTCCGCCGCCAACGGTGTGGGTGGAGTGAAGGTCTACGACGCAGATACCTCGACGTCGGCGACCGAGGAGGACATCGCCAACGCGCTGTTGATCCTCGATCAGTCGATCGGTGATGTGTCCGCGAACCGCGCCACGCTGGGTGCGTTCCAGAACCGGATGGAGTCCACGATCCGCAACGTCTCCGTCGCCACGGAGAACCTGCAGGCCGCCGAGTCGCGGATCCGTGACGTCGACATGGCCGAGGAGATGGTGAGCTTCACGCGTCACCAGATCATGCAGCAGGCCGGCATCGCCATGCTGGCGCAGGCGAACCAGGTCCCGCAGTCGGTCCTGTCCCTGCTCCGCTGATCCTCACCACACCGGTCAGCGGTGGCGTCCCTCGGGGCGCCACCGCGCCGGCGGTTCGAGCTCGAGGGCTCGAGGAGGTAGATGATGTTCTCCATCGACGGCATCGCGTCCGGGCTCGACACCGCCGGCATGATCAGGTCGCTCCTGCAGGTCGAGCGACTACCGGTCCAGAAGCTGGAGCAGCAGCAGGCGTCGCTGCGCAAGGTCGACGACGCCTGGGGACAGATCACCACCCGTCTCTCGTCCCTGCGCACCGCCATCAGCGACCTCACCAAGGGCACATCCTTCGTCGACCGGTGGAAGACCGCCTCCTCGAACGAGGCGGCCGCGGCGGCCAGCGTCACCGGTACCCCCAAGGCCGGCAGCACGACCTTCACGGTCGACCAACTCGCCACGGCGCAGGCCGCCAGCACCCTCGGCGATGCTGATGCCAACGGGACGCCGGACTTCACCAGCGGCGATCAGCTCGTCGGCGGCGGATCGACGTTCCGTCTCATCGCCGGTGACGGCACGACCGAGCTCGTGGCCATCACCACCGATGCGACCACCACACTGTCCGACCTCGCCGCGCAGATCGACGCGGCTGACGGGGTCTCGGCCAGCGTCGTCCGGGCGGGGACGGGTGACTACCGGCTGGTCATCTCGAGCGACGCGACCGGTGAGGCCGGCAACTTCACCATCGCCAGCGACGTGGCCAACCTCGCCACGGCCGACTTCAACGTCACGGCCGGGGTCAACGCCCAGCTGACGATCGGGAACCTGCAGATCGAGCGCGCCTCCAACACCGTCACCGATCTGATCGACGGGGTCTCCATCGCGCTGAAGGCCACCGGGACCACCACGGTCACGACGACCCAGGACGTCGACGGTGCGGCCGCGTCGGTCAAGAAGCTGGTCGACGAGGTCAACGCGACGCTCACCAAGCTCAAGGAGCTGACGAGCTACGACGTCGAGACCAAGCGGGCGGGGGCGCTCCAGGGCGACCCCACCGCGCGACGGATGGTCGACCAGCTCCGTCGGGGCGTGATGGATGTCGTCAGCGGCATCACCGGGAACCACACGACCGCCGGTTCGGTCGGCATCTCGATGAACAGGGACGGCGGGTTCACCCTCGACCAGGTCAAGTTGAAGGCAGCGCTCACCGAGGACCCGGCAGCCGTCGACCGGTTGTTCTCACGCTCCGGTTCCAGCGCAGCGGCCGGGATCAGCTTCGGTTCGTCGACCAGCGCGACGCGGGCCGGTGACTACGAGGTCATCGTGTCTCAGGCGGCGAGCGTCGCCCGGCTGACCGGGGCCAGCTACACCTCCCCGGCGACCGACCCGCAGACCTTCAGCATCACCGCCAGGGATGGCACCGTGGTCGAGGTCACCGTCGGCGTCGGCGACAACGCCGCTGCCGCGGTGCAGAAGATCAACGCCGCGCTCGCCGCCGCCAACGTCGGCACCATCGAAGCCGCGGTCGTCACGCTGGCCGACAACTCCGAGGCGATCGAGCTCGCCGAGACCCGGTACGGATCCGCTCACGGGTTCACCGTCGGCGCGAACACGCTCGGGCTGGCCGAAGGGCCCGTCGCCGGGACCAACGTCGTCGGCACGATCGACGGTCAGACCGCCACCGGTAGCGGCAACCGCCTCTCCCTCGCCGCGTCCAGCGACAGCCCGGCAGCTGGGCTGAGCGTGAACGTCGACGCGGGGGTCGGTGCCGCCAGCGGCTCGGTCACCGTCGGGACGGGGATCGTCGGCCGTCTCGACCAACTCCTGGTCACCTACGAGGGCAGCACGGGTGCCGTCCAGTCCGCTCGCAAGAGCGTCGCCGGTCGCATCGACCTCTACCAGGACCGCATCGACGCGTTCGAGCTGCGCATCGCCTCTCGCGAGATCACGCTGCGTCGCCAGTTCACCGCGATGGAGATCGCCCTGGCCCAGCTTCAGGACCAGGGGAACTGGCTCGCCAGTCAGCTCGGATCCTTGAATCAGCAGTCAGGCTGACGACAAGGGGCACGGGACACGGACGTCCCGCTCACGACCAGGAGACACGGATGCATCCCGCCGCCAACCCCTACCAGGCCCAGGCCGTCTCGACCGCCGCACCGGCGCAGCTGGTGTCGATGCTCTACGACCGCGCGCTGGTCGCCATCGCCCGGTCACGCCGGGCGGCGGACCAGCCCGGTCCCGCGTCGCTCGAGACGATGAACGTCGAGCTCCAGCGCGCCCAGGACATCGTGACCGAGCTGCAGCTCGCGCTCGACCACGACCAGGGCGGGCAGATCGCGTCCAGCCTCGACGCGCTCTACACCTTCTGCCTCGAGCGTCTCATCACCGCCAACATCACCAAGGACATCGCCGAGCTTGCCCCGGTCGAGCGGACGATCGGCGACCTCCGCGACGCGTGGGACCAGGCGTGCTGCGCCGTCCCGGCTGGAGTCGCCTGATCGTGTCGCCCCCCTGGTCCAGCTCGCTCGACGCCTACGAGGCCACCATCGTCGAGCTCGAGCGCGCCGCGGCGGCGGGCGAGTCGCCCTCCCCGCCGCCGTGGCAGCCCCCCGCCTCGCTCCTCGAGGTTCCGACGCCGGGGGAACGGGCGCGGTTCGTCGAGCTCCGTCACCGCGCCGAGGTCTGCAGCGACCTGCTGACCCCCATGTTGTCCGCCGTCTCCGATGACCTCGATGCCGTGCGCCGGACCGGCGATGCCGCCCGCGCGTACGGGCGGGTCGACCACCTCACCGGCCCCGGGTGATCGCGACGAGGGCGAACTCTTAAGACCGGCCTCGCGCTGACGACCAGCGTCCCAGACAACCGAAGCACGGAACCCGAGGGATCACGGACGATCCGTCGCCACCTGGCGACGCATCACCGTGGTCCCTCTTCTCGTGCCTGGACCGTCGGAGACCCACGTGACATCGATCAGCGACGGCGCGATGCGCGGCCTCGAGTACGCCCTCGATGGCGTCAAGACCCGCATGGACGTCCACGCCGACAACATCACCAACGTCAACACCCCCGGCTTCCGCTCGAGCCGCGTGGACTTCGAATCGAACCTGCGCCAGGCGATGACCTCCGGCCGGTTCGAGGACGCGCCCGCCGCCGAGGTGCGCAACGCCATGGGGCTGCCCGACGCGCAGGGCAACACCGTGAACCTCGAGACCGAGATGACCGAGCTGATGAAGGCGAACCTGATGCAGCGCACGCTCGTCAACGCCTACAACTTCAAGATCGGCGTCCTCCGATCCGCGATCTCGGGGCGCTGACGTGACGACCTTCTCCGGCATCGACATCGCCAACACCGGTCTCGGGTTCAACAAGTACTGGTTGGACACCGTCGCCCACAACCTCGCCAACCTGAACACCGTGCTCCCCGGCGACCAGGAACCGTTCCGCGCCCGGGTCGTGATCGCCCAGCAGCTCGGCGATCAGCCCTTCGCCGAGACCGGGTCGGGAGTCGCGGTCGGCGCCGTGCTCGAACAGGAGGGCGACCCCGCGCTCGTCTACGCCCCCGAGCACCCCCTGGCCGACGAGGACGGGTACGTGGTCCGTCCGCTGGTCGACCTCGCTGCCCAGATGACCGACATGATGATCGCCCAGCGGTCCTACCAGACCAACGCCCGGTCGATGCAGAGCAGCAAGGAGGCCTACGAGGCCGCCCTGCAGATCGGTCAACGCTGATGAACATCCCACCGATCGCCGGCATCGGCGCCCCGCCGGTCGCGGCACCCGCCGCTTCGTCGACCACGGCGGCCCCCGGGTTCGCCGACGCGATGACCCAGGGGATCGAGCAGGTCTCCAACGCCGAGAAGGCGGCGGACGCCGCCTCGCTCGACGTCGCCTCCGGCGGCCCGACCGGGCTGCACGAACTGATGGCGCGTACCTCGCAGGCACAACTCAGCGTCGACCTGCTGGTGCAGGTTCGCAACCGGGCCGTCGAGGCCTACCAGGAGATCATGCGGATCCAGGTCTGAGCGGCCCGCCGCCCGACGACCTGACCCATCCAGCGACCTGACCGACCCGCATCTCACCGCCGGCTCCGCCCGGCGCAACGGAGGAACCCGTCACCGTGAAGGACCGTCTCAACGAGCTGCTGCGGAACATCCCCGTGGCACACCGGGTGGTGGTGGGCATCGCCGCCGCCACCTTCATCCTGCTCGCCGTCGGGTTCGTGCGCTGGGTCGCCGAGCCGTCCTACACGGTGCTGTACACCGGACTCGACGACGCCGGCGTGGCCTCGGCCGTCGGCGAGCTCGAGACCCTCGGCGTGGACTACCGCATCGAGGCCGGCGGGTCCCGGATCCTGGTCCCGCAGAGGGAGCTGTACGCCACGCGGGCCTCGCTGGCCGCAGCCGGCGTCGCCGGCACCAGCACGCCGCAGGGCTACGAACTGCTCGACGACCAGGGCCTGACCGTCAGCGACTTCCGCCAGCGCGTCGACTACCAGCGCGCCCTGGAAGGTGAGCTGTCCAAGACCCTGCAGTCGATGGACGCGGTGAACGCGGCGACCGTCCGGCTGGTCCTGCCAGAGAAGGAGCTGTTCAGCGACGCGCAGCAGCCGACCACCGCCTCGGTGCTGCTCGACACCGCCCGACCACTGTCAGCCGAGGAGGTCGAGACCGTCAGCTTCCTCGTCGCCTCCTCCGTCGAGGGGCTCACGCACGGCGAGATCACCGTCGCCGACGTCGACGGGACGGTCCTGGCCTCGCCGGGTGAGGACGGGATCGGTGCGACCTCGACCCGACGCCAGCGCCAGACCCGGGCGTTCGAGGAGGCACTCGCCGGCGACGTGACCCGCCTGCTGCGCACCACCGTCGGTGAATCCGGGATCTCGGTCGTGGTCCGCGCCCAGCTCGACTTCGACGAACGCCACACCGAGCGGGAGACCTACGACCCCGAGTCGGCCGTCGCCACGCGCGAACAGACCATCGAGGAGGCGTACACCGGTACGGGCGCGATCCCCGGCGGAGGCGCCGTCGGCATCGACGGAGGGCCGCTCGAGATCGGTGGTGGCGAGACCGACTACAACCGCGACGAGACGACCCGCGAGTTCGGCATCAACCGCGAGGTGGAACGCACCACCAGCGCGCCCGGCGACGTCGAGCAGCTCTCGGTCGCCATCGTCGTCGACGACGGCGCCTTCACCGGCGCCCCCGTCCCGCCGAACGCCGAGATCGAGGCCCTGGTCGCCGCGGCGCTCGGGCTCGACGAAGCCCGCGGTGACACCGTGGCCGTCACCAAGGTCCCCTTCCCGGCCCCCGCCGAAGAGGAGGAGCCCGCCGGCCCACCGCTCACCGAGCGACTGCCGGAGATCCTCGGCGGGACGGTGCTGTTCCTGATCGCGCTCGGGTTGTTCCTGGTGGCCCGCCGTCGTCACGAACCGGCCACCGACGTGGTGCCCCTCCCGGCCGACCGTCCCGTGGTCGTCGCGCAGATGCGTGAGGAGCCGGCTCCGGTCCACCGTGACCACACGGCGATCCTCGGCATCCCGGCCGCCGACGAGGAGGTCGCGGTCCGTGAACAGCTCGCCGCGAGCGTCACCACGCTCGTGGAGAAGCAACCCGAGGAGATCGCCGTGCTCCTGCGCAGCTGGCTGGCGGACCACCGATGAAGCTCGACGAGCTCACCCGGGCGCAACGCGCCGCCGCCGTCGTGGTCGTGCTCGGCCCCGAGACCGCTGCGCCGATCCTCGAGCACCTCAGCGAAGCCGAGGTCGAGCAGCTCGCCCTCGAGATCGCGACGCTCGGCGAGGTCCCGGCCGAGGAGGTCCGCCGCATCCTCGAGGAGTTCTACGAGGAAGCGGTCGCCCACCACCAGATCGTCCAGGGCGGGATCCTGCACGCCCGGTCGCTGCTGCGCGGGTGGCGGGGCGATCGGGGCGACGAGATCATCGACCGGTTGGTTTCCTCGGTCCACATCGCGCCGTTCAACTTCCTGCGCCACCACGACGCCGACCAGCTCGTCCAGTACCTGCGTGACGAGCACCCGCAGACGATCGCGTTGGTGCTGGCCTACCTGCCGGCCAAGAACGCGGCCGGGGTGCTCGCGGGCCTCGAACCCGAGGTCCAGCAGGAGGTCGCGATGCGTGTCGCCACGATGGATCGCACCTCACCCGAGGTGATCGAGCGCGTCGAAACGGCGATGCAGTCGCGCCTCGGCGCTGCTCGTTCCCCCGAGGAGTTCGCCAAGAAGGGCGGCGTCCGGGACCTCGCGGCCATGCTGAACAACTCCGACCGCGGCACCGAGCGCGCCATCATGAGCGACCTCGAGGCGGTCGACGCCGAGCTCGCCGAGCAGGTCCGTGCGCTGATGTTCGTCTTCGAGGACATCGTCTCCCTCGACGACCGGGCCATGCAGGCGGTGCTCCGCCAGGTCGACATGAAGCACCTCACGTTGGCCATGAAGGGCGTCAAGAACGACGTCCGCGACGCCATCCTGCAGAACATGTCGGAACGTGCGGCGGTGACGCTCCAGGAGGAGCTCGACCTGCTCGGGCCCGTGCGGATCAAGGACGTCGAGGCAGCCCAGAGCGAGGTCGTGCGCGTCGTCCGCCAGCTGGAGGACGACGGCACCATCCTGATCGACCGCGGCGAAGCGATGGTCGTATGAGCCGGGTCCTGGTCGACACCATCCTGGACGCTGGCCCGCGCCAGCTGTCGGCGACGCCGCGCGACCGGTTCGATCCGGTCGTCCGCGACCTGGTCGCCCAGGCGCGCGCCGAGGGCTACGACGAGGGGCTGCGGACCGGTCTGGTACGCGGCGAGGCCGAGGCGCTGGAGGCCACGCGTCTCCAGGTCGATCAGCTCAGCCGGTCGCTGACCACGGCCTTCGAGGAAGCCCGCCGGTGCGCCGGGGTCGAACGCGACGCGATGGTCGCGGCGGCGGCGGAACTCGCCATCGCGGTGGCCGCCGTCGTGCTCGACCGCGAACCGCACGACGGCGGCACGGGCCTGCTGGAACGGGTCCGCGCGACGCTCGAACAGCTCGAGGATCCCGCGCCCGTCGTCCGGGTCAGCGCGGTCGACGCCGAGGTGGTGACGGTCGCCCTCGCCGACCTGCGGAGCGTCGAGGTCGAAACCGACGCGACGCTGCGGCCCGGCGAGGCCCGCATCGAGGGCGGTTGGGCACGTGCCGATCTGACCCAGGCTGCCGCGTTCACGGCCGTACGGAGGGCGCTCGATGTCGATGCCTGACCTCCTCTCGCGCATGGCCACCGACGTCCGTGCGACGCCGGTCACCTCGGTGACCGGTGCGATCACACGCGTCGCAGGTCACGAGGTCGAGGTCCGCGGCCTCCGACTACGGGTCGGTGACGGGCTGTGGGTCCACACCCCCGACGGGGACCTGTCGGCCGAGGTCGTCGGCGTGGCTCCGGACGCCGCGCGGGCGTTGCTGCTCGCCGAGACCAACGGGCTCGGGCAGGGCGACCGGGTCTCGCTCCGTCCAGGTGGCGCGGGGATCGTCGTCGGCGAGCACCTGATCGGACGGGTGATCGATGCCCTCGGCGACCCTGCCGACGGTGGACCGCCGATCCGCGGCGAGCGCGTCGAGGTCGCCAACGCCGTGCCCTCGGCGATGTCACGGCGCCGGATCGACGCCCCGCTGACCACCGGGGTCCGTGCCATCGACACCCTCTGCACCGTCGGTCGTGGGCAGCGCGTCGGCATCTTCGCCGGCAGCGGGGTGGGCAAGTCGACGCTGCTCGGGATGCTCGCCCGCGGCACCGACGCCGAGGTCAACGTGCTCGCGCTCATCGGCGAGCGCGGACGGGAGGTCCGCGAGTTCCTCGAGGACGACCTCGGCCCGGAGGGTCTGGCCCGCTCCATCGTGGTGGTCGCCACCAGCGACCAGCCACCGCTGGTGAGGCTGCGTGCCGGCATGGTCGCGACGCGGATCGCCGAGTGGTTCGCCGACCGTGGTAGCGACGTCCTGCTGATGCTCGATTCGCTGACCCGGTTGGCGACGGCGCAGCGGGACGTGGGGCTCGCTGCCGGGGAGCCACCGACCACCCGCGGCTACACCCCCTCGGTCTTCACGATGCTCCCGCGGCTCCTGGAACGTGCGGGACCGCGGCCGAACGGCACCATCACCGGCTTCTACACCGTGCTGGTCGACGGCGACGACATGAACGAGCCGGTCGCCGACGCGGCTCGCTCGATCCTCGACGGCCACATCCAGCTCGATCGCGGCATCGCGGTGAGCGGTCGCTACCCCGCGATCGACCCGCTCGGGTCGCTCAGTCGTCTGGCCGCCAAGGTCGCTTCGCCGCCGCAGCTCGCCGCCGCCGCCGCCGCACGGGCCGCGCTGGCCGCGGCGGACGAGGTCCGGGACCTGGTCGAGGTCGGAGCCTACGTCGCTGGCACCAACCCCGCGGCGGATCGCGGACGTGCGCTGGCGCCCGACCTGATCGATTTCCTCCGCCAGGACGTCGCCGAGGTCGCACCCGCCGAGGCGTCGTGGCAACGCCTGCAGGAGCTCAGTCGGCGCTGGGAGGCACCCGATGCGTGACCGGATCGGGGTGGTGCTGCGGGTCCGCCGGATCCAGGAACGGCTCGCGCAGGCCGAGGCTGCGGCGGCGGCGTGCGAGGCCCGGCGGGCGTCCGACACCCGCGTCGAACAGGAACGGGCACACGCCGAACGGCCCGTCGTCGGCCTCGACATCACTCCGCTGCAGCTGCGGGTGCTGCAGCTGCAGGGCCTGGCGTCCTACGCCGAGCTCGCCGCGGCGAGCTCGGCCGAGGACCGGACGAAGGCGCTGCGGGACACCGCGCGGGCGGCGAGCGTCGGCGCGTCGGTGCGGCGCAAGGGCGCCGAGCGTCTGGTCGAACAACGGCTCGAGTCGGCCGCGGTCGCGGTCGCCGCGAACGCCCAGCGATCGCTCGACGAGATGGCCGTCACCCGCTGGAGGGTGCACTGATGGGACCTGCAGCCGTCAGCACGGTGACCGGCCGGATCGCCGCGATCGAGGCCCGGTTCGCCGCGCCCACACCGGCGTTCGCGCAGGCGCTGCGTGCTGCCTCGGCCGGGCCCGTTCCGGTGACTGGTGGCGCACCACCGGCGACCGGAGCGGCCACCGTCGGGGGAGACGGCCCGGGTACGCCGGTGGCCGTCGCGGCCGCCAGCAGCAACCGCGGGTCGCGCGCCGGCGGTGCACCTCCGGGTGGCTTCGCGGGCGACTGGGCGGCGGGTCTGCCAGCGGCTGGCCGCCCGTGGGCGCCCGCCATCGAACGCGCCGCGCTGCGCGAGGGGCTCGACCCGGCGTTGCTCGCGTCGCTGGTCTGGGCCGAGTCCGGCTTCCGTCCCGAGGTCCGGTCCCACGCGGGGGCCATCGGCCTGGCCCAGCTGATGCCGGGCACGGCTGCCGGCCTCGGTGTGGACCCACACGACCCCGAACAGAACCTGGCCGGCGGGGCGCGCTACCTCAAGCAGCAGCTCGAGCGGTTCGGCAGTCCCGAGCTCGCCCTGGCGGCCTACAACGCCGGCCCCAACCGTGTCGCACGGTCGGGGGGCATCCCGAACATCGCCGAGACCCGGGCGTACGTGCCGCGGGTCATGGGCTACTACGACCAGATCAGAGGTGTCAGGTGAGCGGAACCACGATCGCTGCGGTCGCGACCGCAACAGCTCCGGACCGTCCTGCCGGTGCGACCGCTGGCGGCGCGACCGAGGACGTCGGCTTCGTGGCGGCCCTCGTGGCCGCGCTGGCCGGCTCCGAAGAGCCGACCCCCACGAGCGCGTCCGAGGTGGCAGCGCCGACCGGGGCGGCCCCGGCCGAGGCTCATGCCCTCGGGACCGAGCCCGAGGAGGCGGCCCCTGCCGGCACCGTGCTGGCCGGGGTGGTCAGCGCAGGCGAGCAGGTGCTGACCACGATCGGTCGCTGGCTCGGTGTGCCGACCGCCCCGCGCGGCGGGGCCACGCCGTCGGAGGTCTCGGTGGACCCGGTGTCCACCGGCCAGGGGTCCGCGGCGACGACGCTCGAGGCGGCCGCGGCGAGCGCCGGGGACGGATCTGACGCACCCGCTGGGACGAACCACGCGGCTCGCGGCGCCGGCACGATGACCGACCCACGGGCCAGCGCCGGTGGGCTGCCCTCCGGGGCGGGGGCGGACACGCCCGCGGCAACCACGCAGGGTGGTGGGGGCACATCCGAAGCGGTCTTCGACGTGGCGGACGCAGCCCGCACCACCGCGCCGACCGCAGTGGCGACCACGACCTCCGCGGTGGCCGCCTCGCACGCCCCGACGATCCCCGACGTCACGACCACCACGAACCCCACGACCGCCGCACCGGCGTCAGCGACCGCCGCGCAGCCCCCACCGCCAGCCGATGCGAGCAGTCTGGCCGGACGGATCATGGGCCGCGTGCTCGACGCGCTCGACGTGCTCGAGAACGCGCCACCTCCGCGGCGGATGACCGTCGACATCGGTGACCCGAGCGGTACCCGGTTGCAGGTCGCGCTGCGTGGCAGCGAGGTCCACATCAGCGTCCTCGGCGGTGGGCCCGAACCACAGCTGACCGGGTGGAACAAGGACCTGTCCGCGGCGCTCGCGGCGCGAGGCTTCAGCCTCGGGAACTCGGACGCGGACCACGGCCGACGACGTGGACAGGACGGCGCGGCACCCGACGAGCAGCCCAGCGACACCCCCAGCCCCTCCGGAGCGACCGCCATCGCCCCGGTCACACCTGACACCGGTCTGCGTCTCTAGACCCCGGAACCGAGGACCCACCGTGATCGATCCCACGCTCTCCTCCGCCGCATCCGTCGGCGCGAACCCGGCTGCGCCCGCCAGCAGCGCGCTCGGCGACCTCGGCAGCGACGCTTTCCTCAAGCTCATGGTCGCCCAGCTGAAGTACCAGGACCCGATGGCCCCGGCCGACGGCGCGGCGATGATGCAGCAGACGGCCCAGTTCACCCAGGTCGAGACGCTGCAGAAGCTGGCCGCCGTCCAGGAACAGCTGGTCGGGTTGCAACAGACCTCGATGGCCGCCGCGATGATCGGCCGCGAGGTCGACGCCGTGACCGACACCGGCCAGCCGCTGCAGGGCACGGTCGACGCGGTCCGCTTCACCGAGTCCGGCCCGCTGCTGGTGATCGGCGACGAGGTCGTGCCGTTCGCCCAGGCACGTGAGATCCGCACCTCCTGACTTGCACCGCACCCGGACGCACGGACGCGCCCGGGCCCAGCCCACGGACGGACACCTCACACGAGGAGTAACGAGATGCTGCGATCCATGTTCGCGGCGGTGTCCGGCCTGCGGGCTCACCAGACGATGATGGATGTCGTCGGGAACAACATCGCCAACGTCAACACCACCGGCTTCAAGTCGTCGCGTGCCACCTTCCAGGAGGCGCTCAACCAGACCCTGCGCGGTGCGGCTGGTGCCGGACCCGCGCAGGCGGGCACCAACGCGATGCAGATCGGCCTGGGTTCCCAGATCGCCTCCATCGACGGGGTGTTCACCCAAGGTTCGACCCAGATGACGGGCCGCACCGGCGACCTCGCCATCCAGGGCGAAGGGTTCTTCGTCGTCGGCCGTGGCGCCGAGACGTCCTACACCCGCGCCGGCGGCTTCAACTTCGACGAGGAGGGCTTCCTCGCCACCCCCGGCGGTGCCCGCCTCCAAGGCTGGATGGCCGACCCCGCGACCGGCGCCATCAACACCAACGGTCCGATCGGCGCGCTCCAGCTGCCGATGGGCCAGACCATCGCCCCCGAGTTGACCGAGAACATCCAGCTCGCCGGCAACCTCCCGGCCCAGTCGGTCGACGGTGATGAGATCAACACCTCGATCACTGCCTACGACACGCAGGGTCGTGCCTACGACGTGGCGATCCGACTCACCAAGACGGCCACCGACGACCAGTGGAGCGTGG
>NZ_JBBEBZ010000182.1:0-13353 GCF_040882075.1 Nitriliruptor sp. | reverse complement strand
CGCGATGTCCGAGATCGGGCTCGAGTCGCCCCGTTCCACCTACGTCAAGGAGGAGGCCCAGGCCTTCGAGGCGGCGGCCGAGTACGGCTACCCGGTCGTGCTGCGCCCCTCCTTCACCCTCGGCGGCAAGGGCGGCGGCATCGCCTACGACGAGGACCAGCTGCGGAAGATGATCCGCCAGGGGTTGTACGACTCGCCGGTGCACCAGGTGCTGGTCGAGGAGTCGGTGCTCGGGTGGAAGGAGTACGAGCTCGAGGTCATGCGTGACCGCCACGACAACTGCGTGGTGATCTGCTCGATCGAGAACCTCGATGCGATGGGCGTGCACACCGGCGACTCGATCACCGTGGCGCCCGCCATGACGTTGTCCGACCCCGAGTTCCAGCGGATGCGCGACGCGTCGTTCGCGGTGCTGCGGCGCATCGGCGTCGAGACCGGTGGTTCCAACGTCCAGTTCGCCGTCGACCCCGCGACCGGGCGGCAGCTGGTCATCGAGATGAACCCGCGGGTGTCCCGCTCGTCGGCGTTGGCGTCCAAGGCCACGGGGTTCCCGATCGCCAAGATCGCGGCCAAGCTCGCCATCGGGTACTCGCTCGACGAGATCGCCAACGACATCACCCGCGAGACCAAGGCCGCCTTCGAACCCTCGATCGACTACGTGGTGGTCAAGATCCCGCGGTTCGCGTTCGAGAAGTTCGCCGGCACCGACGACACGCTGACCACCAAGATGAAGTCGGTCGGCGAGGTCATGGCGATGGGCCGGACCTTCAAGGAGGCCTTCAACAAGGCGCTCCGCAGCCTCGAGGAGGACACGATCGGGTTCGGTTCCGGCGAACCGCTCCACCTCACCGAGGACGAGCTCACCGAGAAGCTGACCCGTCCCACCTCGACCCGCGTCGACGCCGTGGCCGAAGCGCTGACCCGCGGCTGGTCGGTCGAGCAGGTCGCCGAGCTGACCGGGTACGACGCCTGGTTCGTGGACCAGCTGCTGCAGCTGGTCGAACGCCGCCGCGAGCTCCGTGCGTTCGAGCACCTCGACGCGGTCCCGACCGACGTGCTGCGCGCCGCCAAGCGCGACGGGTTCTCCGACGCCCACCTCGCCGAGGTGCTGCGCACCACCGAGGCCGCCGTCCGTGACCGCCGCTGGGGGATCGGTCTGCACCCGGTCTACAAGACCGTCGACACGTGCGCGGCCGAGTTCGAGGCGTTCACGCCGTACCACTACTCCACCTACGAGGACGAGGACGAGATCGAACCGTCCGACCGCCCGAAGGTGATCGTGCTCGGGTCGGGCCCGAACCGGATCGGGCAGGGCGTCGAGTTCGACTACTGCTGCGTCCACGCCGTCTTCGCGCTCCGCGACGCCGGCTACGAGACCATCATGATCAACTGCAACCCCGAGACGGTGTCCACCGACTACGACACCGCCGACCGGCTGTACTTCGAACCGCTCACCCTCGAGGACGTGCTCGAGATCTGCCGGCGCGAACGGCCCGCCGGGGTCATCGTGCAGATGGGCGGGCAGACGCCGCTCAAGCTCGCGCAGGGGCTGGAGGCCGCCGGCGTCCCGATCTGGGGCACCTCGCCGGATGCCATCGACGCGGCCGAGGACCGGGGCCGTTTCGGCACGCTGATGGACGAGCTCGGCGTGTCGATGCCGCCCGGTGGTATCGCCCGGTCCGCGGAGGAGGCGTCCGACACCGCCGATCGGATCGGCTACCCGGTGCTGGTCCGCCCGTCCTACGTCCTCGGCGGCCGCGCGATGCGGATCGTCGACGACCGGGTCGGACTCGAGCGCTACCTCGCCGAGGCGGTCACCGCCGCGCCGGACCAGCCGATCCTGGTCGACCGCTTCCTCGACGGCGCCATCGAGGTCGACGTCGACGCGGTCTTCGACGGGCACGAGACCTTCGTCGGCGGCGTGCTCGAACACATCGAGGAGGCTGGCGTCCACTCGGGCGACTCGGCCTGCACCCTGCCGCCGCTGACGCTGTCGCGCGGGCAGGTCGCCGAGATCGGGCGTGTGGCGGACGGCATCGCCCGAGGGCTCGAGGTCCGGGGTCTGCTGAACGTCCAGTTCGCCCTGAAGGACGACCAGATCTTCTGCATCGAGGCCAACCCTCGCGCGTCCCGCACCGTGCCGTTCACCTCCAAGGCGACCGGCGTGCCCCTCGCGAAGGTCGCGGCACGGGTGATGGCCGGCGCGAGCTTGGCGGCGCTGCGGACCGAGGGGATGCTCCCGTCGGTCGACGCGGTCACGGGGCCACGTCCGGAGCACATCGCGGTCAAGGAAGCGGTCCTTCCCTTCGACCGCTTCCCGGGCGTGGACGCGGTGCTCGGGCCGGAGATGCGGTCGACCGGCGAGGTCATGGGGATCGACCGCGACTTCGGCGCGGCGTTCGCCAAGTCGCAGGCCGGGACCGGTTCGATGGTCCTGCCGACGGGAGCAGCGACCCCCACGGGCGGCCACCCGAAGGTGTTCGTGTCGGTCGCCAACCGCGACAAGCGCGCGATCGTCTTCCCGGCCAAGCGCCTGGTCGACCTCGGCTTCGACCTGATCGCGACCGAGGGGACCGCCGACCTGCTCGAGCGCGCCGGCGTGCACGCCGAGGTGGTCGGGAAGGTGTCGCACGGTGACCACACCATCATCGAGCTGATCGAGTCCGGCGAGGTCGGCCTCGTGCTCAACACCCCGTTCGGGTCCGGCTCCCGCGGCGACGGCTACGCGATCCGCCAGGCGGCGGTCACCTCCGGGGTGCCGTGCATCACGACCCTGGCCGGCATCGTCGCCGCGATCCAGGGGGTCGAGGCGGTGCGGCGCGGTCCGCTGGAGGTGCGGTCCATCCAGGAGCACCAGGCTGCGCTCCGGGAACGGGTCGCGAAGTTCGAGGCCGAGCGTCCTGTCGCGGCGGCGGAGGTGCCAGCGTGAGCGGCGCCAAGGTCCGTGTCGGCCAGGTGATGGGGCGCAGCGACCCCTCGTTGCCGGTCAAGGCCGTCTGCGAGGTGCTCGCCCGGCGGCGCCAGGGCGCCTACTGGATGCTGTCCATCTCGGCGCCGGAGATCGCCGACCGCGCCGAACCGGGCCAGTTCGTCAACGTCGCCGTCGAGGCTCGGGGCGCGCTACTGCGCCGGCCGTTCTCGATCGCGCGGGTGTCGAAGCAGGGGCCGTTCGCGGGGACGCTGGACGTGGCGTTCGACGCGCACGGCCCGGGCACCGAGTGGCTCACCACCCTCGAGCCGCACGACGTGCTCGACGTCGTCGGGCCGCTCGGGAACCCCTTCCCGCTCCCGAAGCGCAAGGTGCCGTGCCTGCTGGTCGGCGGCGGGTACGGGACCGCCCCGCTGTTCTTCCTCGCCGACCGTCTCGTGCGCGACGGGCAGCGTGTCGACCTCATCGTCGGTGCTGCGTCGCAGGCCCGACTGCTGGACGTCATCGAGGCCAAGCGGTCGTCGGCCAGCGTCACGTTCACCACCGAGGACGGTTCGTACGGGGAACGCGGCCGGGTGACCGACGTGCTCGAGGAGGTTGCGAACCGCTGCGGCAGCGGGGTGGTGTACGCCT
Source organism: Nitriliruptor sp. (assembly GCF_040882075.1). Taxonomy (NCBI): domain Bacteria; kingdom Bacillati; phylum Actinomycetota; class Nitriliruptoria; order Nitriliruptorales; family Nitriliruptoraceae; genus Nitriliruptor; species Nitriliruptor sp. The sequence continues at coordinate 9,791 of NZ_JBBEBZ010000182.1, read as the reverse complement.
GTGGCCCGAACCCGATGCTGCGTGCGGTCAGCGAGAAGTGCGTCGAGCTCGAGCTGCCGGTGCAGGTCGCCGTCGAGGAACACATGGCCTGCGGGGTCGGTGTCTGCTGGACCTGCGTCGTGCCGATCCGCGCGAAGGACGGTGCGGTCCGGATGAAGCGGTCGTGCATCGACGGGCCGGTGTTCAACGGCGCCAAGGTCGCGTGGGAGGAATCGCGCTACCGCTCCGGCCCCGCGGTGCCCGACGAGGAACCGGACGAGGACGAGGCCCCCGGACGACTCACCGACGCCGACGTGTGGGGTGAGGCATGAGCCCGGACGTGCGGCGCGTGGATCCGGTCGCTGCGGCCGAGGTCGTGGTCGAGGGCGCCATCCCCGTGTCCGAGGTCGACCTCGCCGTCTCGGTCGGCAAGCTGCGGCTGGCTTCCCCGGTGTTGACCGCCTCGGGCTGCTTCGCGTCGGGCGCCGAGATCGACCGGTTCCACGACATCAGCGACATCGGTGCCGTGGTGGTCAAGTCGGTCACCGTCGAACCACGCGAGGGGCTGCCGACGCCACGGATGGCCGAGACCCCGTCGGGGATGCTGAACGCGATCGGCCTCCAGAACCCGGGCATCGACGCGTGGTTGGCGCGCGACCTGCCGTACCTCCAGGGACGGGGCGCGGCGACGGTCGTGTCGGTCGCGGGCAAGACCGTCGAGGAGTTCCGGGACGTCGCCCGCAAGCTCCGCCGCGCCGGCGGTGTCGTCGCGCTCGAGGTGAACCTGTCGTGCCCGAACGTCGAGCACCGCGGTCTGGTCTTCGCGACCGACCCGCGTCAGGCCGCCGAGGTGATCGCGGCGGTGAAGCGCGAGGCGGACGTCCCGGTCCTCGCCAAGCTCACCTCCGACGTCACCGACGTGGTGACGGTCGCGACCGCCGTGGTCGAGGCAGGAGCGGACGGGCTGACGCTGATCAACACCGTGCTCGGCATGGCGATCGACGCCGAGACCGGACGTCCCCGGCTGTCGAACACCTACGGCGGGCTGTCCGGGCCGGCGATCAAGCCGATCGCGCTGCGCAACGTCCACCAGGTCCACGCCGCGTTGCCCGACGTGCCGATCATCGGTTGCGGCGGGGCCAGGTCGGCCACCGACGTCGTCGAGTTCCTGCGGGTCGGCGCCTCGGCGGTGCAGATCGGGACCGCGACGTTCGTCGACCCCTTCGTGCACCGGACGGTGACCGACGACCTGCGACGGTGGCTCGCCCAGCGCGGGATCACCTCGCCCGAGGAGCTGAGAGGCCAGGTGGAGGCGTGGTGAGACGGACCGCGGACGGGCAGGTCGACGGGCGCGAGCGGATCGTGGTGGCACTCGACGTCGCCACGCTCGACGAGGCGCGCGAGCTCGCCGCTGCGCTGGCCGGCGAGGTCGGCTGGCTCAAGGTCGGCCTCGAGCTGTTCACCGCGTACGGCCCGGACGCGGTCCGGGCCGTGGCGGACCACGCCCCGGTGTTCCTCGACCTCAAGCTGCACGACATCCCGACGACGGTGGAACGCGCCGCGGCACGGGTCGCAGACCTCGGTGTCGGGCTGCTCACCGTGCACGCCAGCGGCGGCCCGGTGATGGTCGAAGCCGCCGTCCGCGGCCTCGGTGACGGGGGCGAGGTGCTGGCGGTGACCGTCCTCACCTCGATGCGTGACGAGGACCTCGCCGCGACGGGCCAACCTGCTGCGGCAACGCAGGTCCCAGCGCTGGCGCGCCTGGCCGTCGAGGCAGGCGCGCCGGGCCTCGTCTGCGCTCCGCCGGACCTCGTCGCCGTCCGGGAGGCGGTCGGTCCGAGCATCAGGCTGGTCACCCCGGGCGTCCGTCCGGCAGGCGCCTCCGCGGACGACCAGGCCCGCGTCGCCACTCCGTCCGGTGCGGTCGCCGACGGTGCGGACCTGCTGGTCATCGGCCGCCCGATCACGCGCGCCGACGACCCGGTCGCCGCCGCCCGAGCCATCGCCGCCGAGCTCGCCGGCAGCTGAGGTCTGCAGCCCTGCGTTCGGAGCTGAGATGCCGGATGCGGTCGTTGCCGGCAGCGTCGACGGCGTCTGTGCGAAGAACTGGGCCCCAGCCCAGGAAGTTGTTCCGGAGCCAGCCAGCACCGCCTCGTACGGGCGAGGTTGCGCAACTTCCTGGGCCGCAGCCCAGGAAGTTGCACGAGCGGGGCGTGGCGGTCAGCGGGGGCCGTGTTCGATGAGGTGCTGCGCGATCCGGTCGGCGTGTGCGGACGTCAGCACGACGCGGCCGTCGATGTCGCGGTCGACGAGCTGGTCGACCACCTGCTCGATGGTCGCCAGCGACGTGCCCACCAGCCCGAACTCCGCGGCCAGGCTGTCCAGCGCCGAGGTGTCACCGGATGGCCCGCGCTCCTGACGGTCGAGCCCGATGACCAGACCGACCACGGACACGTCGGCGACGGCGCGGAGCTTCGGCACCGTCTCGCGCACCGAGGTGCCGGCGGTCGTGACGTCCTCGATGATGACCACGCGGTCCCCGTCGCGCAGCTGGTGGCCGACGAGCGTCCCGCCCTCGCCGTGGTCCTTGGCCTCCTTGCGGTCGAACGCGAAACCGATGTCCCACCCGTGGTCCGATGCCAGCGCTGACGTCGCTGCGACGGCGAGGGGGATGCCCTTGTAGGCCGGCCCGAAGACCACGTCGACACCGTCGTCGCCGAACACCTCGACGATCCGGTCGGCGTAGAGGCGGCCGAGCGCGGCGATGTGCGCTCCGGTCCGGACGTTGCCGAAGTTGGCGAAGTACGGCGTCGGCCGGCCGGACTTGGTGACGAAGTCGCCGAACGTCAGGACGTCCGCCTGCACCAGCAGGTCGACGAACGCCGGATCGGCGACGGTGGTGGTCACGAGAGATCCTCTGGGCGGCCCTCGAACTCGCCGCCCGGCTGCTCGAGGGGGAGGGGCAGTTGACGCCGGCGGCCCTCGAGCAGCCCGAGCACGTAGGCGGTGATCTCGCTCCACGCCGAGACCCGCGGCCCGGCGATGTCTCGGTTGTAGGACTGGTCGAAGACCAGCACCGTGCGCCCGGTGGCCCGCAGCGAGGCGATGTTGGTGGGCGAGTCGTCGATGTAGACGTCCGCACCGACGTGTGGCTTGTCGCCGATGAAGCACAGGTCGCGGTAGGGGATGCGGTGGTGGTCGAGCCACCAGGCGGTGTCCGCCGCGGAGACCTCGTGGGCCCCGTTGAAGATGAGACGGTGGGTGATGATGCGGATCCACACCCCCTCGTCCGACAGCCGCCACAGCGCTTCGGACACGCCGGGGAGCGGGTCCATGTGGCGGAACATGCGGTCCTCGAGCACCGCGCGACGGTGGGCCTCCTCGAACTGCTCGAAGGTCAGACCCCACTCCGAGTACGCGTCCCACCGCGTCTGCGGCAGCAGGCGTTCGGGGTCGAGCCCCATCTGGCGGACCACAGATGTCCGGAAGGCGCCCTCGTAGTCGGCGCAGACCGCGTCGAGGTCGACGCCGAGCACCAGGGTCGAGTCGAACGCCACGGTCGCGGAGCTCCTGTGGTGGGGATCGGGGGTCGCGGGTCGGCCTCGAGCGGGGACGGACGGCACGAGCGGACGGCAGCGCCCGCGAGGCGCTCGCACGCTACCGGCCCGCGCGAGGGGACTAGGGTTCACGACCCTGCCCGCGACACCGAGGAGCCTGCGACCGATGGCGCTGCCCGAGCTCGATCCGGAGCAACGTCGTGCCGCCCTCGTCAAGGCGGCGGAGGCTCGCCGCATCCGGGCGGAGCTCAAGCAGATGCTCAAGGCGGGCGAGGTGTCCATCCGGGACGTCATCGACCGCTCCAGCAGCGCCGACGCACTGGCCAAGATGCGCGTCGCCGACGTCCTCGAGGCCATGCCGGCGTTCGGTCCGGTCAAGGCGCGTCGACTGATGGAGGAGCTCGACATCGCCCCGTCGCGGCGCCTTCGCGGGCTCGGGTCCCGGCAGCGCGAGGCGCTCCTGGCGACCTTCGAGGGTCGGTGACCCCGGCCACCCCAGAGGACGGCCGGACCCCCGAGCCGTCGACCGCGGACGACGCCGCCACGACCGGATTGCTCGTCGTGGTGGCCGGTCCGTCGGGTGTCGGCAAGGGCACGGTCCACACCGAGCTCCGCCGACGGCTACCGGACGCGGTCCTGTCGGTGTCGGCCACCACACGCCCAGCCCGGCCCGGTGAGGTCGACGGCGTCCACTACCGGTTCGTCGACCGCACCACGTTCGAGGGGATGGTGGCCGACGGCGACCTGCTCGAGTGGGCGGAGTACGCGGGCAACCTCTACGGCACCCCACGCGCTCCGGCGGCGGAAGCGGTCGCACGCGGCGAGGTGGTGCTGCTCGACATCGAGGTGCAGGGGGCGCTGCAGGTCAAGGCCGCGGACCCGGACGCCCTGTTGGTGTTCCTGCAGCCCCCGAGCTTCGAGGAGCTCGAACGCCGGTTGCGGGGTCGGGGGACCGAGGACGGGGCCACGATCGCCCGGCGGCTCGAGGTCGCCCTGGACGAGCTCGCCGGTGCCGGGGCGTTCGACCTCGAGGTCGTCAACGACGATCTCGACCGGTGCGTCGACGAGCTGCTCGACGCCATCGCCGTCGCGCGGCGCGCTGCGACCGACGACGTCGCCTTCTGACCGGTCGGCGCCGGCTCGCTGGCGGTGCGTCGCCCGGTCGACACCGTCGCGCCGCCGTCGCGCCGCCGTGGTGGCAGCGACGCCGCGCGTGCTGACGTCACCGCCGCGCACCGGTACCGTGACGCGTGACCTGCGCGCCCCCGCGCGCACACAGCTCCCACGCCTCGCACCTGCTCGGTGCCGACGGCGGACCTCCTGGAAGGACCGGTCATCGCACGCATCGACGACCTGATGGGCAAGGTGGACAGCAAGTTCCACCTCGTGCACCTCGCGGCCCAACGCGCCCGCGAGATCAACGGCTACTACGCCCAGCTCGGTGAGGGCCTCGGCACCCACGTGCCGCCGCTGGTGTCGGTGCCGTCGAACAAGCCGCTGTCGATCGCCCTCGAGGAGATCGCCCAGGGCAAGATCGAGGGCGTCGAACCGTCCGAGGACGGCACCGAGGACCCGCTCGGGTTCATCGGTGAGGACGACGATCTCGGCGCTTGAGCCTCGGCGTGGGTGATCTGACCGGTGTCCGCGTCCTGCTCGGGGTCACCGGTGGCATCGCGGCGTACAAGGCCGCGTTGGTCGCCCGGCTGCTGGTCCACGCCGGCGCGACCGTCGACCCGGTCCTGACCGCGGGCGCCGAGCGCTTCATCGGCCCCGCCACCTTCGAGGGGCTCACGGGTCGGCGGGTACGCACCTCGGTCTGGGAGGACATCCCCGGCCAGACCCACGTCGCCCTCGGCCGGGCCGCAGACGTCGTCCTGATCTACCCCGCGACGGCCCACACCATCGCCAAGCTCGCCGGCGGGCTGGCCGACGACCTGCTCACCACCACCCTGCTGGCGGCGACCTGCCCCGTGGTGGTCTGCCCGGCCATGCACACCGAGATGTGGCAGCACCCGGCGACCGCCGCCAACGTCGCGACGCTCGTCGAGCGAGGGGTGCGGATCGTCGGACCCGATGACGGCACGCTCATGGGTGGCGACGTCGGGGCGGGGCGGGTCAGCGAGCCCGAGGATGCGCTGGCCGCCGTCCACGCCGCACTCGCGGGACGACCCGATCGTGCCGGCGGCGACCTCGCTGGCCGCACCGTGGTGGTCACGGCGGGCGGCACGCGGGAACCGCTCGATCCCGTCCGCTACCTCGGCAACCGTTCCACCGGGAAGATGGGCGTCGCCGTCGCCAAGGTCGCGACGGCCCGTGGCGCCACCGTCCACCTCGTCGCCGCCAACGTCGCCCTCCCGACCCCCGACGGTGTGACCCGCCACGACGTGACCACCGCGCTCGAGCTCCGTGACGCCGTCCTCGGTCTCGTCGACGACGCGGACGTGATCGTCAAGGCCGCGGCGGTCGCCGACTTCCGCCCCGCCACCGTGAGCGGGACCAAGATCAAGAAGGCCGACGGCATCCCCACGATCGAGCTGACCCGGAACCCCGACGTGCTCGCCGAGCTCGGCGCCCGCCGGGACGGATCGGCTGGTGGCACCCCCGTCGGTCAGCCCGGCTCCCCGCTGCTCGTGGGTTTCGCCGCCGAGACCGACGATCCGGAACGTCACGGGCGCGACAAGCTCGCACGCAAGGGCGCGGACCTGCTGGTCGTCAACGACGTGTCGCGGACCGATGCAGGCTTCGCCACCGACACCAACTCGGTGATCATCCTCGGCGCCGACGGCTCCCGAACCGAGGTACCGCTCGCGACCAAGGAACAGGTCGCGGGACACATCCTCGACGAGGTCGTGGCACGGCTCGGCGACGCCGGCCCGACACGGGCCGCTCGCTAGGCTCCCCGCGGCTCCGGTGCTCGATCACCGGTCCCACCGTCGCCCCCGAGCCCGGGTCCGCGTCCGCACGATGCCCACCCGCTGTCAGGAGCCGCCGTGCCCCGCCGCACCCTCTTCACCTCCGAGTCCGTCACCGAGGGCCACCCCGACAAGATGGCCGACCAGATCTCGGATGCGATCCTCGACGCGATCCTCACCGCGGACCCCGACGGGCGTGTCGCGTGCGAGACCCTCGTGACCACCGGCCAGGTCATGGTCGTCGGCGAGATCACCACTTCGACCTACGTCGAGATCCCCAAGCACGTGCGCGACACGATCCTGCGCATCGGGTACGACTCGGCCGAGGTCGGCTTCGACGGGCGGACCTGCGGGGTGTCGGTCGCCATCGACGAGCAGTCACCGGACATCGCCCAGGGCGTGGACACCGCGTACGAGTCGCGCAAGGGCGAGGACCGCGACCCCTACGACCTCCAGGGCGCTGGCGACCAGGGGATGATGTTCGGGTACGCGTGCGACGAGACCCCCGAGCTCATGCCGCTGCCGATCCACCTCGCTCACCGGATGGCCGAGCGGCTCACCGCCGTCCGCAACTCCGGCGTCATCGGCTACCTGCGTCCCGACGGCAAGACCCAGGTGACGGTGGCGTACGAGGACGGCGTGCCGAAGGCGATCACGGCGGTCGTGCTCTCGACCCAGCACCGCGGCGAGATCGACCTCGAGACGCTGCTGCGTCCCGACGTCGAGGAACACGTCATCCGGCCGCTCCTGCCGGACGACGTCGACACCGACGACGTGGCGATCTACGTCAACCCGACCGGCCACTTCGAGATCGGCGGCCCCGTCGCCGACGCCGGCCTGACGGGCCGCAAGATCATCGTCGACACCTACGGCGGCATGGCTCGTCACGGTGGCGGGGCGTTCTCCGGCAAGGACCCCTCGAAGGTCGACCGGTCCGCCGCGTACGCCACCCGCTGGGTCGCCAAGAACATCGTCGCCGCCGGCCTGGCGACCAAGGCCGAACTGCAGGTCGCGTACGCCATCGGCGTGTCACACCCGGTCAGCATCGCGCTCGAGACCTTCGGGACCGAGACGGTCGATCCGGAGGCGATCCTGCGCGCCGTCGACGAGGTCTTCGACCTGCGGCCCGCCGCCATCGTGCACGACCTCGACCTCAAGCGCCCGGGCTACCAGGAGACCGCCGCCTACGGGCACTTCGGGCGCACGGGGGACCGGTTCACCTGGGAGCGCACCGACCGGGCCGATGCCCTCCGCAGCGCCGTCGGCGCCTGAGCGGCTCGTGACCGACCAGGGCGCGCCCGCGGCTCGTGCCGCGGGCGCACCTGATCGCGGCGACCTCGACCGGTCACGCCGGATCGCCCGCGTGCACGTCGAGGTCGAACCGCTCCACCTCGATCGACCGTTCGACTACCTCGTGCCCGACGATGTCGAGGTCGTGGCGGGCCAACGCGTCGAGGTGCTGTTCGCCGGTCGGCGGACGCTCGGGCTCGTCGCCGAGGTGACGAGCGACACCGACGTGCCGGACGACCGGCTGCGCCCGCTCCGCAGGACGCTCGGCGACCACGTGTGGGTCCGTCCCGACGAGCTCGCCACCCTCCGATGGCTCGCCGCACGGACCGGCGCCCCCGTCGCCGATGGCGTCCGGCACGCGCTGCCGAAGCGCGTGATCGAGGTGGAGCGCGCCGCCGCCGAGGCGGGGTGGTACCCGGCCGCGCCGCGGCCGTCCTCCGATCCTGCCCCCGACGCCGATGCCCTGGATGCGGCCTGGGCGGGGTACGGCGAGGACGGCCGCACCCTCCGGGAGGCCGTCACTAGCGGGCACGGATCGTTCCTGTGGCGACCGCTGCCCGGTGAGGACCTCGCCGCGCGGGTCGGCGAGCTCGTCCAGCTCTGCCTCGCCGGTGGACGCGACGCGCTGGTCGTTGTCCCCGACCCGTCCTCGCCCGCCGCGGACGGGGTCGTGGCGGCCGCGGGGGACCTCGTCGTGGACACCCGCGGTGACCTCAAGCAGCGTGCGATGTACCGCCGTTGGCTCGAAGCGAGGACGGGTCGGGTCCGGGTGGTGGTCGGTCTGCGAGGCGTGTCGCTCTGGCCGCTCGAGCGGCTCGGTCTGGCGATCGTGCTCGACGAGGCCAACCCGGCGCTCAAGGAGCGACGCAGCCCTCGCCACCACGCCCGCGAGGTCGTGCTCGAGCGGGCCAGGCGGGCCGGTGGCGTCGGGTTGCTGGTCGGGACGGTCCCGTCGGCGCCGGCGTGGCGGCTGCTGCGCGAACGACGGGTCGTGCCGATCGTGCCGACCCGTGAAGCGGAGCGGGCTGCCCGGCCACGCGTGACGCTCGTGCCCGACGACGGCCGCTACCGGACCCGCCTCGCAGCCGAGGCCACCGGTGCGCTGCGGCGAGCGACACGGGCCGGCACCTACGGCGTGGTCCTGGCGGCCCGCCGAGGCGAGGGCCGGGCGCTCGTCTGCGGTCGCTGCGGTGAACGCAGCGTGTGTCCCACGTGCGCGTCGTCGCTGCTGCTCGGACGCGACGGGTCGGTGCTGTGCGAGGGCTGCGGGTGGCGCGCGCCGAAGCTGCCGGCGTGCCGGGCCTGCGGCGAACGCCGACCGGTCCCGCTGGCCGCCGGGGCCGCGTGGCTCGGCCGTGAACTGACGCGCAGCAGCGACGCGACGGTGGCCGTCCTCGAGGGGTACGCACAGACCCCCCCGCCGCCACCGGCGATCCTCGTCACGACCCGCGGCTCGGTCCTCGACACCCCGCCGGGACCGGTCGGGGCGGTCATCCTCGCCGACCTCGACGGGGCGCTCCGCCGCCCGACCCTGGACGCGGCCGAGGACACCCTGCGGCTGGCGGTCCAGGTCGCGACCTGGGCAGCCCACCCGCTCACCCGTGCGGTCCTGCCCGACGGCGGCGAGGTGGTGGTCCAGTCGCGCGAGCCCGAGCACCACGCCATCGACGCGCTGGTCCGCTGGGATCCGGGCGCGTTCTGGAAGGCCGAGATCGTCACCCGGACCGCGCTGCGCTTCCCGCCCGCGGCCGTCGCCATCCGCCTCGGGGTCGCGACCACCGATCCTGGGCTGGGCGCGGCGGTCCGGGCTGCGGTGCCGCCCGGGACCGACGTCCTCGGCCCGCTCCCGGTGGAGGGCGAGCTCACCTTCCTGCTCAAGGCCGACGACCGCGCCGCGACCCTCGCCGCGCTCCGTCCCCTGCGCGAGGCGTGGAGCAAGGCCGGGACCACCCACCGGCTCGACGTCGATCCCGTGGACGCCTGAACCTGCCCCCCGGCAGCTACCGGTAGGCGTGGAGTGGCGCGCCTGCCCCCCGGCAGCTACCGGTAGGCG
>NZ_JBBEBZ010000181.1:0-13355 GCF_040882075.1 Nitriliruptor sp. | reverse complement strand
CGGACGCGGCGGACGCGGCGGACGCGGCGGACGCGGCGGACGCGGCGGACGCGGCGGACGCGGCAGACGTCGATGGCTCCCCGGACGCCGGGATGCCGCACCCCGGTGGTCCGGCGGCCGTCGCGGCGGCCTCCGTCGCCAGCTGTCACCTCACCCGCGGGCCGGTGTGGGCCAGCGCCACGCCCGACCGCGAGGTGACCACCCACGCCACGGAGGACGGTGCGCTCTGGCTCGTCGACCACCGGGACGTCGCTCGACCCCCACCCGAACCGGTGCGGACCGATGTGCCGACGCTCCGCCGGTTGGCGGCCGAGCTGCTCGAGGGACCGCCCGTCAACCGTTGAGCGCGACCTCGAGAGCGGATCGGATCCGGGGGTGGCGGAACTCGAAACCCGCCTCCTGCAGCACGGCCGGGATGGCGCGTTGGCTGACGGTGGCCAGGCTCGCCCCCATCTCGCCGTAGAGCGCCTTGATCGCGAACGTCGGGATCGGCACCACGGTCGGTCGGTGCATCACCGCGCCGAGCGCCCGGGTGAGTTCGGCGTTGGTGACGGGCTCGGGCCCGGTGAGGTTGACCGGTCCTTCGAGGTCGCCGTCGATGAGGAAGCGCAGGGCGCGGACCTCGTCCTCGAGGGCGATCCAGGCCACGTACTGCTCGCCGCTGCCGACCTTGCCGCCGACGCCGAGCTTGAACGGCAGCTCGACCTTCTCGATCAGCGGACCGTCCTTGGCCATCACCACCCCGGTACGTGGGTGCACGACCCGGATCCCCGCTGCGGCGGCGGGTGTGGCGGCCGTCTCCCAGTCGATGGTGACGCGTGCGAGGAAGTCGTCACCGGGTGTCGAGGCTTCCGTGAGCACCTCGTCACCGCGATCGCCGTAGTAGCCGACCGCCGATCCGGAGACGAGCACACCCGGGGGACGCTGCAGCGAGGCCAACGCCTCGGCGAGGGTCCGGGTCCCGGTCGAGCGGGACTCGTGGATGGCGCGCTTCACCTCGTCGCTCCACCGCTTGGCGCCGATGGGCTCGCCGGCGAGGTGCACCACCGCGTCGACGCCCTCGAGCGGTGCGGTGTCGACCCGGCCACCGAGCGGATCCCAGACGACGTCGTCCGGTCCTGCCGACGAAGCCGAGCGGGTCACGCGGTGGACCCGGTGCCCGTCGGCCTCGAGCGACGCGACGAGCGCCTCGCCGATCAGGCCGGTCGAGCCGGTCACCGCTACGCGCTTGCTGTCCACGTCCTGCTCCGCCCTACCTCGATCGCGACCGCGTCGAGCGGCCCCGTGCTGGAGGTTCGCTCGCGGGTGTCACGACGGATGGTCGCAGGTCGACCGCGGTCACGCTCGGGCGAGCACCGCCCGGGCGAGCGTGTCACCGACCTCCGGCGCGACCCCGAGGTAGAGGTCCGGTTCGGTGAGCTCGACCTCGGCGACCTGCCACGCACCGTTCTCGTCGAGCAGCAGGTCGACGCGCGCGTAGAGCAGGTCGTGACCGACCGCCTCGTACACCCAGCTGCCGAGCGCCGCGGGGGCCGCACCGTCACCGTCGAGGTCGACCCGCTGGTAGCGGCCGCCGAAGATCTCCTGGATGCGGAACTCGCCCGGCGGGGGCTGCTTGCGCACGACGTGGGTGACCGCCCCGTCGACGAGCACGACCGACACCTCGCCGGCCGTCTCGACCGACGGGAGGTAGGGCTGGACCATCACGTCGCCGTCGGAGAGCAGTTCATCGAGGTGCGCCTGGGCCGGACCGACCGGCGCGTGGTCTCCGTCGGTGCGCAGCAGCCCGTCGGAGCCGGCCGCCACCGCGGGCTTGATCACCACCCGCCGCCAACCGCGTGAGGCGACCAGTTCGGCCAGCGACGCGCGGTCACCCTGCGCCAACCACGCGGTCGGGACCACCGGCGCACCGCGCTCCTCGAGCTCGATCAGGTACGACTTGTGGGTGTTCCAGCGCAGGACGTCGGCGGGGTTCCACAGCGACGTGGCCGCGCCGGTGCTCGCCGCCCAGTCGATGAACTCGTCGCGGCGACCGGGGTAGTCCCAGACGGTGCGCACGACCGCCACCGCGAAGCTCGACCAGTCGACGGTCGGATCGTCCCACCTCGGGGCGTGGACGGTGACGCCGCGCTCCCGGAGCGCGGCCTCGAGCGGCGCGTCGACCGTCGCGGCGAACCCGGGCGCGTCACCGGTCACGAGCGCGACGTCCACGGTGGCCCTCCTCGCCCGGCCGGGCCGTCCGGTCGGTGCGGGGGGAGACTACGCGGGTCCCCCACGGGCTTCGGACGCCGATGGGCATCGACTAGCGTGCCCGTCCCGTCCGCCCCTCCCGCCGCGGTCGGACGACGAGGTGCTGTGCGACTGGCCGAGTTCGTGCTGCTCGCTGCGACGCTCGTCGGCGTCGTGCGACCGGCCACCCGCCTGGTCACGCGTCCGTGGCTCGCCTGGACCGTGGTCGTCGTGATCGCCCTGGCCGTCGGGGTCCACCTCCTCATCGAGGGCGCCCGGTGGCAGCTCACGCCGCTCTACCTCGCTGCCGCCGTGGCGGTGCTCGCCGGCGTGGCCGACGGGGTCCGACCACCGGCCACGCCCACCGGGAGAGCCGGCTGGGCGCTGCTCGCGCTGCTGGCCGCCGGCGGCGGCGTGGTCGGGTGGGTGCTGCCCGTGCCGGAGTTCCCCGCACCGAACGGGCCGCACGCCGTCGGGACCAAGGTGGTGGTCCTCACCGACGAGGATCGGCCCACCGGGTACGGGCCGGCACCCACCGATCCCCGAGAACTGGTGCTGCAGGTGTGGTACCCGGCCGACCCGGACGCACCGGTCGACCCCGGCCCGTGGGTCCCCGCCGGCGCCGCCCTCGGACGGCCCGCCGCCAGCTGGCTGGGGCTCCCGAGCTTCGTGCTCGACCACGTCGGGCTGGTCCGCGTCCACGCCACCAGCGACGTGGACGCGACGCCGGAGCCCGGGCCGCTCCCCGTCGTCGTCTACTCCCACGGGTGGGGAGGCTTCCGGACCATCCAGGCCGACCTCGCCGAATCACTCGCCTCCGAGGGCTACGTCGTGGCAGCGCTCGACCACACCTACGGGGCGGTCGCCACCGCGTTCCCCGAGGGCGAGGTGGTCGCGATCGACCCCGACGCTCTGCCGTCCGACGTCGACCCCGAGGTGTACGACGCGGCCGCGGAACGGCTGGTGGCCACCTTCGCCGACGACGTCGCGTTCCTCCTCGATGAACTCGAGGCCGGCGCGGTGCCGATGCTGGCCGGCCGGCTCGACCTCGAGACGGTCGGCATCGTGGGGCACTCGACGGGGGGTGGTGCCGCCGTCCGTCTGTGTGCTGATGACGACCGATGCGGCGCGATCGTCGGCTTCGATCCGTGGGTCGAGCCGGTACCGGACGCGATCATCGGAGCCGGCATCGACGTGCCGTTCCTGGCCCTGCGCAGCGAGGAGTGGGTCGACAACGACAACGACTCCCGCCTCCGTCGCCTGCGCGCCTCGTCGACCGGCGCGACCGGCCTGGTCGCCGTGGACGGGACCACCCACCGCGACGTGACCCTGCTGCCGTTCCTGTCGCCGCTGGCGAACCGTCTCGGTCTCGCCGGGTCGACACCGGGAACTCGGACCCACGAGCTCACCGCCGCGTGGACGGCGGCCTGGCTCGACCAGCACCTGCGCGGTGCCCGACGCGATCCGCTCGTCGACCCGCCGGCGTTCCCCGAGGCCCGCGTCGACGGGTAGGGCGGGTCAGGCGCTCGGCAGCTCGTCGGCGCGGCGATCGGGCAGGAACGGCAGATCACGCCGGGTCGTGGCGACCACGTCGGTGTCGAGGTCCGCGGTCAGGATCGTGGGTGCGCCGCCGGCCCGGACCAGTTCCTGGCCGAGCGGGTCGACCACGACGCTGCCGCCGGCGTGGTCCGTGCCGTTGCCGTCGGGGCCGACGCGGTTGACGCCCACGACGTACGCCTGGCTCTCGATCGCCCGGGCGACCAGCAGGCTCGACCAGTGGTGGCGTCGAGCGGCCGGCCAGGACGCGACCACCAGGTAGGCGTCGGTGTCGTCCACGGTGACGCGGTACTGCTCGGGGAAGCGCAGGTCGTAACAGACCGTCGGCGTGACGCGGACCCCGTCGACATCGACGGTGACGTGCTCGTCGCCCGACCGGTAGTGATCCGGTTCGGAGGCCATCCCGAAGGGGTGCCGCTTCGCGTAGCGGTGGATCGCACCGTCGGGCGCGACCAGGCAGCACACGTTGCCGGGCCGGTCGTCGCCGGGCCGCACCTCGGGGACGGATCCGGCCAGCCACACCTGGTGCTGCGATGCCTGGTCGCGGAGCCAGGTCGAGGTCGGACCGTCCTCGGGCTCGGCGATGCGGTCGGTCGCCATCGAGAACCCGGTCGCGAACAGCTCGGGCAGCACGACCAGCTGCGCGCCGGTGGAGGCCGCGACGGCGACGGTGGGGGTCAGGTCCGCGAGGGTGCCGTCCCGGTCCTGCCACCGGGGTTCGTGCTGGACGGCCGCGATCCGCAGGACGCTCACGAGGTCGCCCCCGCGTCCGGTGCGAGCGTCTCACGCTTCTTGCGGGCCTTCTTCACCGCCCTGGCATCCACCGGCTGCAGGTGCGCCAGACCGTTCCACATCAGGTTCACCAGGTGCGCGGCGACGACCTCGCGCGCGGGCTCGCGCTCGTCGAGCCACCACTCCCCCACGAGCGCGACCGCACCGACCAACATCCGGGCGTACATCGGGGCCGTGGCCGCGTCGAAGCCCCGATCGCCGAACTCGGCGACGAGCAGTTCCTCACAGCGCGCGGCCACGTCGGCGATCACCGTCGCGAACGATCCCTGGGTGATGGGCGTCGGCGCGTCGCGGACCAGGACCCGGAACCCCTCCTCGTGCTCCTCGATGTAGGTGAGGAACGCGTCGGCCGCACCGACAGCGACCAGGCGCGGGTGGACCGCGTCGAAGCAGCGTTTGATGGAGTCGGTCAGCTGGCGCACCTCGCGGTCGACGACGACCGCGTAGATGCCCTCCTTGCCGCCGAAGTGCTGGTAGATGACCGGCTTGCTGACCCCGGCGCGTTCGGCGATCTCCTCGACCGACGTGGCCTGGTAGCCACGCTCGGCGAACACCGATCGAGCGACGCCGAGCAGCTGTTCGCGACGCTCCTGGGCGGTCATGCGCACGCGCTTGGGCACGACCGGACTCCTCGCGGTGGACGACCTCGTGAGGGCCCCCACGTTAGGGGCTGGCGGGACCCCGGACGGGGAGGACCCGCTCAGAGGGCCGAGGCGCGCGATGCCCGACGGCGCTGCATCTGGGCCGGGGTCGGCAGCTTGATGTCCCGCGCGAGGTTGACCGCGGACAGACCCCGGATCACCACCCAGGAGATGTCGAACTCCCACCAGCGCAGCCCGTGACGGGCCGAAGCCGGGAAGGCGTGGTGGGCGTTGTGCCACCCCTCGCCGAAGGCGAGCAGCGCCATGATCGGGTTGTTGCGGCTCTCGTCGTGGGCGTTGAACGGCTTGGTGCCGAAGACGTGGCAGATGGAGTTGATCGACCAGGTGACGTGGTGCAGGAGCAGGACCCGGACCAGACCGCCCCAGAGCAGACCGGACAGGGCGCCGGCCCACGACATCGTGATCAGGCCGCCGAGCAGCGCTGGTGCCAGGAAGGTCGCCAGGACCAGCCACGGGAACAGGCGGGAGACCCG
Organism: Nitriliruptor sp.; assembly: GCF_040882075.1. NCBI lineage: Bacteria > Bacillati > Actinomycetota > Nitriliruptoria > Nitriliruptorales > Nitriliruptoraceae > Nitriliruptor > Nitriliruptor sp. The sequence continues at coordinate 7,642 of NZ_JBBEBZ010000181.1, read as the reverse complement.
AGCGATGTGCCGGTCCTTGAGCAGGTCCGGTGCCCAGACCTCGGCGACGGTCTGGTCGGGGGCGAACATCCACCCGACGTGCGCGTACCACAGCCCACGCAGGATGCCGCCGAGGCCGTCACCGGAGTCGACGTGCGGGGAGTGGGGGTCGCCAGGGACGTCGGTGTAGGCGTGGTGCCGGCGGTGGGTGGCGACCCAGTCGATCGCCGCGCCCTGGACCGCGAGCGAGCCGAGCACCGCCAGGGTGACGCGGACCGCCGTCGGTGCCTTGAAGCTCTGGTGGGTCAGCATGCGGTGGAAGCCGACGGTGATGCCGAGCCCCGTGGCGAAGTAGAAGCCGAGCAGCAACCCGATGTCGACCGCGCTGACGCCGCGTCCCCAGCCGTACCAGATCGCGGCGGCCAAGCCGAGCAGCGGCACGCCGGTGATGAACACCATCGCGAAGCGCTGCCACTTGAGGACCCGAGGGTGTGCGACGCTGATGCCACGGAGCGTCGGGGTCTCGTCGCGGACGGTGGGCGGGGCGGTGAGCGACATGCTGCCTCGTGCGGGTGCGGCACGGGATCACCCGTGCGGGGACGTAGCGGCGACCTGGCGCGCCGAACTGTCTAGCAAGTTACGCGACCGTAGGTTACCGACCCCGGGTCCCGACACCGCCGTCCGTCCGTCCGCACGGACAGCGCCCGGTGGGCGCAGCTAGCGTCGATCCTCCCGGGCGGCAGCACCGCCCCCACCAGCGTCGGAGGACCCGTTGAGCGCACGCGACCCCAGGGTCGACACGCTCTCGCGTGCGCTGGTCGTGATGGACGGCGTGCTCGACGATCTCAGCCCGTCGTTGCTGGCCCAGAGCGGGCGCACCGAGCCGACCGCCAAGCACGACGGGACCCCCGTCACCGATGCCGACCACGAGGCCGATCACGCGCTCACCCGGGCGATCCGCGCCGCCTTCCCCGCGCACGGGATCGTCTCGGAGGAGCAGGAGACCGTCGCCCCGGACACCGACTGGTGCTGGATCATCGACCCGATCGACGGGACCTCGAACTTCACCGCGGGCCTGCCCTACTGGTGCGTCTCGGTCGCGCTGGCGCTCGAGGGTGAGGTGCAGCTCGCGGTGGTCGACGCTCCCCCGTTCCGTCGCCGGACCGTCGCGCTGCGCGGCAGCGGCACCACCCGCGGCGGCCGGACGATGCGCGTCCGTGACGCCGTCGATTGGCACGATGGTCGCAACCGTCACGTACCCGTGATGCTGACCACCGGCACCGCGCGTCGGACCCGATCGGCGGGCCTGCGGCTCAACCCCCGCATCATGGGCGCGACCGCGCTGGACCTCGCCACGGTCGCCGACGGCACCGCCGCCGCCTCGATCGCGCTCATCCCGAAGGTCTGGGACGTGGCAGCCGGGGCGCTGCTGGTCACCGAGGCCGGAGGCGGCGTGGTCACCCTCCACGGCGAACCGCTGCTGCCCCTCCGACCCGGCGTGGAGTACGACAACCGCGCCGCGGTGACCGCCGCGGGACCCGACGAGGGCTACGTCCGCGACCTGACGGCGGGCTTGCTGCCGCCGACCTGACCACGACGGTCGAGACCCGACGGAGGCAGCCGGTGGGACGACGAGGTGTGGCGGTCTGGGCGGCGTGGGCGCTCAGCTTCGGTGGTGGCATCGCGCTGCTGGGCGCGGCCTACCTCGTGGCCAGGGTCGACCTCGTGGCGGCGTGCGCGACGGCAGCGGGCTGCGCGTCCGCCCTGTCCACCACCGTCCGTGTGCTCGCCTTCGGCGGGATCACAGCGGCGACGATCGGCGGTGTGGTCGCCACCGTGCTGACCGTGCGCGGATCGTCCGTCCGACGCGACCCGGACGTCGGACACGCCCCCGGTGGTGCGAACTGACCGAGGCTCGGGCGCCTGGTCAGGCGTTGCCGGTGAGTTCGGCTGCCCGCCGCAGGATGGTCGGCACCTCGCCGCCGTCGATCATCGCCCGCAGGTGCCCGGTGACGAAGCGGTCACGGCGGACGTGGGCGACCAGGAGGCGGCGGCACTCCTCGAGCGTCGCGCCAGCGATCTGCTCGGGGTGGCCGCTGAGTTCGCGGCCCCGGCCGGTCATCCACGTCGGCCAGTCGAAGCTGGTGACGAGCCCCGACCGGTGGGCCTCGCGCAACAGACGCTGGATGGCGTCCGGCTCGTCACGTTCGAGCGGCTCGATCAGAGCACACACCGGTGCCCATCCCCCCGTGTACCCGAGGTAGCCCGTGTTCCCGGCGATGGTCTCGCTCACCCTCGACCCCTGACCCCTCCCACGGGCTGGTGCGCCCGTGCGCGTCGCGGATGGTGGCACAAAGGCCAGAGGCGGTGACGGGTGCTACCGGCAGGAGCGCACACCCCGGGCCCGGGATCCGCCCCAGGCCCGGGGCTGCCCGCCGGGGTCAGAGTCGAGGCTTCGGGCCCTTCCCCGGGGTGCCGTCGGGCTTGCCCGGGACGCCCTTGCCCTTCCCGGGGCGGTCCGAGCCGTCGCCGTCGCCCGGGTCGGTCACGGTCCGGCCGCACACCTCGCCGACGTCGACCCGCTCACCGCGCTCGACGAACACGGTGCGCTGCCCGACGACCTCACCGTCGACGGCGCAGGTCAGCACCCAGTCCTCGTACAGGCGTGGGGTCGAGTCACCGGCCACGTCGTAGGACCCGGCCTCGAGCTCCCACGCGCCGAGCCCCAGCGAGTTGGCGATGACGAGCGTGTAGTCACCTGGGGTGATGCCGGCGTCATCGGGTCCGGTCCACACCAGCGTGTTGCTCGGCCCGAACTCGGCCGCCGACGCGACCGTCGCGCCCGACGGGTCGCGCAGCGTCAGCCCGAACTGACGGGTGTTGAGCCCCGGCGTCGGGACGGGTGCGGCGTTGGTGACCTGAGCCCGGATCAGGTCCGCAGGCTGGGTCAGGGTCAGCGGCACCTCGCTCACCTGCAGCAGGGGCGGGGTGACCCCGGTCTCGGAGATGGACTCGATCGGGTCGCTCAGGACCGTGGCCGCCCGCGACTGCACGAACGGGCGCGTCGAGGGGTTGACGTGCCAGTCGAACCGGTCCCCGGCGCCGACCGCCATCGAGGTGGAGACGGTGTCGGCCACCTGCGTGCCGTCCCAGAGCGGGAAGGTCCCCTCGCGGGTCACCGTCAGATCGGCTCCCTCCGGGCCGGTGCCGGTGATGACCGAGTGGGTGTCCTCGTCGACCACGTTCTCGAAGGCGCGGAGGAACGCCTCGCGGTTACCGCCACCGTGGGCTGCACCGTGGGCGGCGTCGTTGTCGCCGGTGTACTCGGCGACGACCTCCTCGTACGGCGGGTGGAACTCGTGGGCGCCGATCTCGAAGGTGTAGCCGTACCCGCCGGTGGCGTTGTAGGAGTAGTCCTCGGTGGTCCCGGTGGTGTCGTACAGCTCCCACCCGAACTGGCTCGAGTACCCGTTGGCAGCGGCCATGTGGTCCCCGACCGCCGCCATGCCCTTCGGTCCGTGCTCGTCGGGCGAGTACCCGACCGGATACCCGTCGGGGGCGATGGTGGTCGGCTGGACGCCGACGGGACGCAGGATCAGGTTCGAGAAGGTGTGGTTGCTGATCAGCGTGGTGACCTGCCGGCTGGAGATCAGCTCGCGGATGGCTTGCGTCTCCGGCTCGGAGAACGGTTCCGGCCCGCGGTAGATCGCGCTGTGGGGCTCGGCGTCCGCGCCGGGTCCGCCCCAGAGGGCGCCGTAGTTGCGGTTGAGGTCGACGCCGATGCCGTTCCCGCCCGGCGAGGGGAACGCGATGCACGCGCCGGCTGGCTGGCTGAAGCCATCGGCGACGCGGCAGTTCTTGCGCTTGTAGGCGTTGCCGGGGGTGCCGAGGATCGACACGGTCCCGCCGCGGTCCAGCTCGCGGAGGTCGACGAGCTCGCCCGAGGTCCGGGACGCGTCGAACCCGTCGGGGTTGGAGACCGGGACGATGATGACGCGGGAGCGGTCGAGCAGGTCGGTGATCCGTGCATCGGTGCCGTCGCTCCCGAGCAGGTCGTGCGCGAACTCCATCGGCAGCTCGGCCGACGGCCACTCGCGTGCGTGGTGGGCCCCGAACATCAGGAAGACGGGACGGCCGTCCTCGGGCGCGTTCACCTCACGGCCGATCTCGATGCCGGTCAGGTCGCGACCCTCGACCGACTCGCCGATCGAGATGCGCTTGGCCGTGTCTCGGTTGGCCGCCACCAGCTGGTCGATCTCGGCACCGAAGTCGTCGAGGACGCGGTAGCTGTTGCGCCCCGACGGCAGCTGCGTGATCGGGTTGGCGGCAGCGAAGGTGGCATCGAGCTGCTGGCGTTCGGCCCCGCGTGCGATCAGGTCCGGGATGCGGACGTCGTAGTCGAACCCGTTCGCGGTCAGCAGAGCCGCGTCCGCGACGGTGTGGAGCACCACCTCGATGTAGTCGTGCCCGGCGTGCTCGGTGAGGTCGAGTCCGAGCGCGACGAGTCGGTCCTTGTCGGCGCGGGTGGGCGTCGTCACGGTGACGAGCTGAGGTGCGAACGCGTCCTCGATCGCGCCACCGACGCCCGAGGCGACGGGCGCGGCGCCATCGACGACCTCGCCGACGAGCTGCGCGGGATCGATGGCACCTGCGCCGGTGGCACCAGCGTCGCCGGCGACCAGGCTGCGAGCCTGCTCGATCTCGAGGAGGTCGGCACCGGGCGTCAGCGACAGCGTCACTGCGGCGAGGAGACCGAGGGAGGCGACGCAGGCGGTGCGGCGGAGCTTGCGCATGTGGACGACCTCGTGTCACCGGGGGCTCACGACCGGTGCAGCGGGCGCCGGACGTGGTGGACGTCACGGTGTTCGCCGTGCACGCCCCCGGTCCCTCCCCCGCCACGAGGTTCGTCCGCACGCGCGCACGAGGCGTCCACCGGGGACGGCGAGACCACGCCGGCCGACCGTCTTCGAGACCGACGGGTCAGACGGCCGCCACGACCGTCAACGTCGGGCGCTCGCGCTCCGGCTGCGGGAGACGGACCACGATCCGCGCACCCCCGTCGGACCCCTCCTCGATCGAGACGTCCCCATCGTGCAGTTGCGCGAAGCGCTGGACGAGGGCCAACCCGACCCCGGTGCCAGGTTGGGGGTGGTGGTGATCGAGCCGAACGAAGGGATCGAGCACCTGCGCGCGCGCGTGGGTCGGGATCCCGGCTCCCTGGTCCTCGACGGCGATCGCGACCGCGTCGTCGAGCGCCGCGACCTCGATGGTGATCCGCGTCCCCACGGGGCTGTACTTCACGGCGTTGCGCACCAGGTTCTCGACGACGCGTTCGATGAGGACCGGGTCGACGTCCGCCGGCAGGGACTGGCCGAGGATGCGTACCGCGTGGTCCTCGTGGTCGAGGGTCTCGACCACGCGCTTGACCAGGGTGAGCAGATCCACCGTGCGCCGTCGCGGGGCCACCAGACCGCGGGCGAGGCGGTCGAGGTCCAACAGGTCCGACAGGAGACGGTCGAGCTTGCGGGCCTGCTGGTCGAGCCGCACGAGCAGGTCGGTCTGCTGTTCCGCGGTCAGCTGCGGTGCACGGACGCGGAGCGTCGCGGCCGCCCCCATGACCACCGTCAACGGGGTGCGCAGCTCGTGGGACACCGCCGAGAGGAACGCTGACTTCATCTCCTCGAACTCGGACCGGTCCACCGCGATGAGCGCGAGGCGGGCCAGCGCACGCAGCGCGTCGAGGTCGGCCGTCGAGAACGCGGCCTCGTTCCCGACCGGGTTGCGGCAGGTCAGCACGACCCACCCGCCGTCCCCGGCGGCGCTGCGGACCGACACGGTCTCCGCCGACAGGTACTGGTCCGGGGCATCCGGCTGCATCCGGCTGCGCATATCGGGGGGGTCTGACCATGACGGGGCACTGTGACGCTCCGCCGCACGACGGTCGACGCCCGAGAGGATTGCCGCTCGCGCGCGGCGAAGTGACCCCCAACACCTCAGCCCGGGCGACCCACCGCCAGACCGCGGATCGGGTCACCGGGCCAGAACCAGGGTCTCCCCATGCGCGCTCGACTGACGCTGCTCCTCACCCTCGTCCTCTCCCTGCTCGTCGCGGTTCCCACGGCGGCGGCCAGTCCCGCGGATCGGTGGTCCGGCCCGTACTTCGGTGACGGGAACCTGCCCCCCGGCTGTGTCACGGACATGGACGTCAGCGACTGCTACCACATGCGGACCGGGCTCAACGCGCTGGACAGCCCCAAGATCGATGTCCTGGTCGTGGTCCCCGTGTCACCGTTCGCGGAACGTGACGCACGCATCCAGACGCAGGCGGTCGAGATGTGGGCCGGTGGGATCGACTACCTCGCCCGGGAGATGGGCATGGACTGGCTGGCGGACACCGTCGAGTTCCGCATCGCCGTCAACCACATCGATCTGACCACCGGGGAGGGCACCGAGGACTTCTCCACCTACCCCCTGTGGGACCCGGAGATCATCGTCGTCTCCACCAACCCCGTCGGCGGCATCGGTATCGGCATCGACCCCCTGGACTTCTCCAGCCTGCTGCTGGGGTTCTTCGGCATCGAGGGCACGGGTGAGGGCCCCTGCCACGGCGTCCAGAACCCGTTCGACCTCGCCCAGTGGCAGGCGCTGCCCGGGTTCGACGACCACCACGGCCAGAGCACCGGCACCTACTACGAGGAGGACTGCGACGGAGCCGGCGGCAACGTCTGCTTCGCCATCAACGGGGCGATCGACCCCACCCCCGGCATGGACGTCGACTACGACAACCCGGTCGTCAACCTCCCGTTCGGCCTGTTCGACCTCGTGGCCCACGAGGTCGGGCACTGCCTCACCCTCGGCCACGTGGGTGATGCGCTGGACCACACCAGCAAGACCGTCCCGACCTGGGACATCATGGCCTACACCGACGACCCTCCGGGTCAGACCAAGTGCGTCTCGACGCTGGACGTCGAGGTGTTCGCCACCCGGATGAGCGAGTACATCGACACCACCGGCGACGGGACCATCGGCGAAGACGACATCCTGCTCGCCAACGACCAGGCGGGCGACAAGGACCCGTCCGGGTTCGGCAACGCGTTCCACGTCCAGCAGCCACGCGACCACTGGTACGCGTCCGCCACCGGCGACCCGTGGGACTGCCCCCAGCCCGACCTCGGCATCATCCCCGGCGAGCGGACGGACTGGACCCCGGAGCCCGCTCGCGCGGACCGCGTCCTGACGGTCACCTCGCCGGAGGACGGTTCGACGACCGACCGCACGTTCACCGTCACCGGCACGGTGGAGCGCCAGTACGACCACGACCACACCTGGAACCCCCACACGTCCGGCGGCGACGTGGCGTCGTCCTCGTCGCCTGCAGCGACCGAGACCGTCCTGGTCTACGCAGGCGGCGCCCTCGTCGGTAGCCAGGACGTCTGGACGCGCGAGTCGGCGGACCAGTTCGCCATCGACGCAACGCTGGAGGCCGGGACGCACACCCTCCGGATCGACTGGGAGGATCGCGGCAAGGTCATCGCCAGCGAGACGGTGACGATCACCGTCAGCGGCGACGACAGCGGCGGGGACGACGCGCACCCCAACTGCAAGCCACACCCGCGGAAGGGCACGATCCCACCCGGCTGGGTCTCACGCTGCAACTGACGCG
>NZ_JBBEBZ010000180.1:0-13366 GCF_040882075.1 Nitriliruptor sp. | reverse complement strand
CCGGTCGGGCCGGTCACCAGGATCATCCCGTACGGCTTGCGGTAAGCGCTCTCGTAGCGGCGTTCGTTGTGGTCGAGGAACCCGAGGTCGTCGAGGGTCATCATCACCGACGTCTTGTCGAGGATGCGCATGACGACCTTCTCGCCGTGCACCGTCGGCAGGGTCGAGAACCGCAGGTCGATCGCCTTGCCGTGGACGTTCAGCCCGATGCGGCCGTCCTGCGGGACGCGCCGTTCGGCGATGTCGACCTCGGCCATGATCTTCAGGCGGCTGATGACCCCGGACTGGATCGACTTCGGGGACTTCATGACCTCGTGGAGCACGCCGTCGATGCGGTACCGGACCCGCAGCTCCTTCTCCCCCGGTTCGATGTGGATGTCCGACGCGCCATCCGCCACCGCCTGCGAGATGAGCAGGTTGACGAACTTGACGATCGGCGCGTCCTCGGTGACCGCCGTCAGGGCCGCCAGGTCCTCGGCCCCGTCGTCGCCGGCCAGGTCGTCGGCCATGGCTTCGATGTCGTCGGCCATGGACGCGTAACGGTCGACCGCGGCGAGGACGCTCTCGCGCGTGGCGATGACGACCTTGATGTCCATCTTGGTGACGGTGCGCACGTCGTCCATCGCGACGACGTTGGACGGGTCGCTCATCGCCACCACGAGACGGCCGTCCTCGAACCGGATCGGCAGCAGCGCGTGCCGCTTCGACAGGCTCGGCGCAAGCATCGTCACCGCCCGCGGGTCGACCTCGATCTCCGCGAGATCGACGAACTCCATGCCCACCTGGGCGGCCAGGGCCGTCACGAGATCGCGTTCGGAGATGAACCCGCGGTCGACCAGGATCCGACCGAGCGAACGGCCTCGTTCGCGCTGCTCCTCGATGGCCTCGTCGAGCTGGGCGTTGGTGATCAACCCCTGGTCGAGCAGCACCTGGCCGAGCTGCCTCATGGGGTCGCGTCTCCGGTCCGGGCTGCGGGGGGCGGACCGGCCGCTGCGGTCCTCACGTGGTCTCGTACCTGCTCGAGCAGGGTGACCAGCACGCGCTTGACGTCGTCCCGCTCCCGCGCGTCACAGGTCACCACCGGCACCGTCTCCGGCACCTCGAGACGCGCACGGACGTCGGCGATCGCCTCGGCGTCGTCCCCCGTGGCCTTGTTGATGGCGACCACGTGGGGCACGTCGGCCATGTCGGTGAACGTCTCCTGTATCCGGTGCGCCTCTGCCACTCCATCGGCCCCCGCCGGATCGAGCATAAGGACGAAGCCCAACATCCCCTCGGCGAGGATGTCCCACATGAACTCGAACCGCTGCTGGCCCGGGGTGCCGAACAGGTACAGCGCGAGGTCCCCGCCGACCGTGATCCGGCCGAAGTCCATCGCGACGGTGGTGGTCGCGTCGTCGTCGCCCGACACCGCCCGCTCGGTCGACAGGACCGTGATCTCCGAGATGGTGCGGATGAAGGTGGACTTCCCGGCGCCGTAGGGCCCGGTCACCACGACCTTGAGGGTGCGGGACCGCCGGCGGCTGCGGGGGGTGTCGGCCTTGGCTGGGGGGCTCACAGGGCCTGCACCCCTTCGATGAGCCGCGAGACCAGGTCCTCGTCGACGCTCGGGTCGGTCCGGAGGCGTTCGGTGCGGACCTTGGTGCGCAGCGACCGCGCGTTCGTGGCGCGGGTGGCGACCTCGACGAGGTCCTCGTCCGGCCCGACCACCGCCCTGGCCATCGCCTTGCGCCCCGGGCGGGGCGCCGCCGGAGCGTCGGCCACCTGGGCCTCGGCCGCGGGGGCCTCGTCGCGTTGTCCGGTCGCGGCGAGCTGGTGCTCGCGTTCGGACAGCGCGTCGTGGTCGTGCAGGAGCTGTTCGAGCCGCGACGGCGCGTCGGAGGCACCCACCTCGACCACACCCGCCTCGACCAGCACATCGAGGCTGCGGCGGGTGCGGTGCTCCCCCCGACCGGACAGGGCCACGAGATCACCGAGCGTGCGGCGACCGTCGATCAGGGTCAGCAACGCGAAGCCCTCGGCGGGCAGCTCGACCCGCCCGGCATCCGCGCTGTCGGGCTGGCGCACCGACACCACGTCGCTGAGCGATCCGGTGCGGGCATCGAGCGCCGACCAGGCTTCCAACCGGCGGGAGGTCTCCTCGAGCAGCTCGTCGACGGGGACGGCGAGGTCGAGCACCGTCGGACCGCGGCTCGCGTCGTCGACGATGGTGAACTGGAACCGGCCATCGGGCCAGCGCAGCAGGTCGAAGACGGCGTCCACGGTCTGTTCACGGACCAGCTCAGCGAGCGTCCCCGCCTCGACGGCACCTTCGGTGACGAGGGCGCGGGCGAGCTCGAGGTCGGTCGGCAGGTCGTCGAAGCCGTCGAGCACCCCGAGCAGGGTGTCGCCGGCGACCGCGCCGCTGCCGAGCACACGTCGGGCGAGCTGGAGCCGGTCGGCCTCGGCCGAGGCGTCACGGACCCGACCGTCGACGAGGTCGACCCGCCCGTGCCGCGCCCCGAACTCCACGCTCAGCCGGCCCGACTTCGTGGTGAAGGCGAGCAACCGGAGCACGTCCGGGATCGTGAAGTCGGTGAGGTCACCCTCGAGCACGGCGCGCTACTTCACTCGGACGCGGCGGACCGCGGCGGCAGGTGGTGGACGGCGCCGCCGTCGGAGGCCGGCGCGTCGAGGGTCGGTTCGGGGGCTGCAGGCGGGGCGGGAGGCGCCTCGTCCCAGCCGCGGTAGGCCGGAGCCGGCTCGTACGCCTGCGCCGCCGGTTCCTGCTGCTGCGGCGCTGGCTGCGGCTGCGCGAAGATCGGCGGGCGCTCGCCCGACGTCGGATCGCGGTGCGACGGGTCGTACCGCGGCACGTCCGGCTGCGGCGGGGCGTACGGCTGCTCGGCGGGCTGCTGCGACTCCTGCTGGGGCGGCGTTGGAGGCTGCTGCTCGTGTTCCGCGGGCGCCGGCTCCGCGGGCGCCGGTTCGGTCGCCCCTGCGGCGGCCTCCGGGGCGACCAGGTCGGACGGGCCGAGCTCCAGGGCGCGTCCGATGCGTTCGGCGGCGCGGCGCATCTCGAACAGCATGAACCCGATCTTGGCGGACCGGCCGGCGATCGCGGTCAGCACCGCCTGGTCCCGGGCGGACATCAGGAACACGAACCCGTGCTCACCCTCGACGAAGACCTGGTTCAGCAGCCCGCGGCCGAGTCCGAGTGCAGCCTGCTCACCGAGCGAGAGCAACGCCGCGCTCATCGCGCCGACACGGTCCTCCTCGAGCTCGTCGGGCAGCGCGGCGGCCATCGGCAGACCGTCGAAGGACACGACGGCGGCGGCTTCGACGTCCGGGGAGCTGCGGATGAACTCGTCGAGCGCTGCGGCGAGCCGGTCAGCGCGGCTGTCGGACTCGTACACCTCGTGACCTCCAGGTCCGCGTCGCCGGTCCGGGCAACTCCTGCACGGCGCGGGCGGGGACACGAGCGGCACGTGCGGTACCCGTTGCCTTCGACCGTCGGTCCGCACGACTTGAGGCAGCCGGCGGTCCCACCAGCGTAGGGAGCGGCTGGGGCACGTGTGGCGGGTGTGGTCGGTGGGTGTGGTGGTGGGTGCGTTCACGGAGCTCGCCCGCCCGGCCAAGCGCAGCGGGGCTCCCCGACGATCAGCAGGGCCCATCCGCGTCGGATGCGAGGACACTCTGCGCCGCGGCCACGGTCCGTTGGACGACCGACGGAGGGACCCCGGGGATGGTTCGAGCCCGTTCGACCAGCACGTCGCCGTCGAGGAGTCCAGCGGTTCGGAGCGCAGCGACGAACGCTCGGTCCTTGGTCCGAGCCGCGACGAGCTTGGAGATGCAGAGGTCGTGCAGTTCGGGGAAGTGCACGCTGAACTCCGCACCTCGAGCGTCCGCGACCGTCAGGGTCAGCACCCTCCCCTCCCATCCGGAGGGCAGCACGGCGGTTCCTGCCTCGACGCCCTCGGCGTAGTAGCCGTGCGTGGTGTGGAACAGCGACATGTACCCGAGGCTGCCCTCGACGGCGTGGTGTGCCGTGCCTGCGGGGTCGTCGAGCACGACGATGTCGACCTCGATCGACGCGAGCACGGCACCAGGAAGATCGTTCTCGTGATAGGCGCCGACCACGGCCTGCGAGCCGATCACCAGGACACGACGGACACCGGCCACCTGCGCCGCCGCACGTGCGACGTGGAGCACCTCCTCACGACGCATGCGTCTGCTCGAGCAGCCGGAGGCGTTCTTCGCCGGAGATGAGATCCAGCAGCGCGAACGGGCTGTCGGTCTTGAGGGCCGATGCCTCCGGTGACGTCGAGGTCAGCACCGCCACGACCACGACCGGCCCGGCGTCCAGCAAGGTCGCCCACGTACCGGCCCAGGATGACCGTCCTTCGAGGCGCGGTAGGACCTCCCGGGCTCGATCGAGGAGCGCAGGGTCGGCCACGACGAGCTCCGCGATCCGTTCGCACAACAGATCGACGAACCGTTGACCTGCTGGACGAACGCCGACGGGTCGAAGTTCGGTACCGGCTGCGGTCAGCACGCGCAGGAGCGTCGAGGCACGAGGATCCTTCGCTCCGGTCTCGTAGGCGGACAGCGTCGCGCTGGAGGTGCCCGCCTGAGCCGCGAGGTCGCGCAACGTCAGACCTGCCCGCGCACGCGCCTGCCGTGTCAGGATCCTCGGCTCCATCCGAACACCATCCCAGTCGCGCGAGCTATCTACTCAGATAGCGTACTGCCGGCAAGCGTCTCGTGCGTCACGCTGCACGGGCTTCCGCGCCGCCACGCAGCGTCTCCCGCTACAGACAGGTGAACCTGTCCACGGTTGCTCGGCTCCGTCGAGGCCGGTTCGCGTTCGTTGCCAGGATGACGGCACTGCGACACATCGACGAAAGAGGCGGCCATGCGGCCGTCGGATCGACCACCCTGGCCCGCACAGGAGTTCGTGACGACACCCGCATCGGTCGACATCGTTGTCACCGGCTCGGGTGCCTGCGCGATATCCACAGCGACCATTGTCTAAGCGCTCGACTGGACGTAGTCTAGGGGGTAGACCCTCGCGTATGAAGTCGATGCCGACCCGACGCCTCCGCAGGGCTCTCCGCGACCTTGGATGCGTCCACACCTCTACGGCGGGCTCCCACGAGAAGTGGACCGCACCCGGCGGGCACGTCGCCATCATCAAGGCCGGCGCCAAGGACCAGGCACCCGGAACGCTGCGGAACATCCAGGCCGCCCTCGCCGACGAGTTCGGCCCCACCTGGCTGGAGGAACTGCGATGACCGTCTACGACGTCCACGCCACCTGGGACGACACCGGATGGTGGATCGTCACCGTCCCCGACCTCGGACCATCCGCGGTCACCCAATGCCGCCGACTCGACCAGGCCGAACGCGATGTCGCCGAGGTCATCGAACTACTCACCGGCGAGATGCCCGGCAGCTACGCCCTCACACTGTCCTGGGACGAAGTGACCGCTGCGGCAACCGACGCCCGTCGGCTCCGGGCCGAAGCCGAACAGCTCGCCGACCGAGCACGGGCAGCCACCAAGGTCGCCGTCACCGAACTGCGTCACGCCGGGCTCTCGTACCGAGACATCGGCACGATGACGGGGATCAGCTACCAGCGAGCTCAGCAGCTCGTCGAAGGTTGACGGTCCGGCAGGGCCGCACGTACCAGCCCGTAGCCAGCTCGCGGAACGCTGAGTCGAGAGAGACGCGCGAGCGGAGCGGGTGGGCGACGGCGGGGGTCAGTCGCGGCAGTGCTTGGGGCCCTTGCCGTTGCCCTTGCTCGGTCGGTCCTCACACTCGGGCGGCCCGCCTGCGCCGTCGTCAGGGTCGGTACCGCCGTCCGGGGCGGGCAGGTCCGGCTGGAGGACGAAGAGGCCGAGCTCGAGGGTGTTGACGACCACGGTGCCGGAGCCGAAGTCGTAGCTGCTCCACGCCCCGGCGAACTCGCTGACGTCGACCGCGGGGACGACGTCGAAGTACGCCACCTCGTCGAGCTGCCCGGCCCGGAGCAGGTCGTCGTCCCAGGCCAGGATCCGCAGCCCCTCGTTGTAGTTCGACTGGTGCACGAACCGATCGTCGACGTACATGTTGTGGTCGATCGTCTGGCTGTCGTGGAGGTAGGTCACCGGGTCGCCCGGCGCCTGCAGATCGCTGACGTCGAGGATGTAGGTCGCGGTGTTCGTGACGGTCCCGCTCTGCTCGTCGAGTTCGTCGCCGAACAGGAACCAGTCCTGTCCCGGGGTGAGTGCGCCCTGGTGGGTGTAGGCGGCGGAGTCGTAGCCGGTGCGCGACAGCATCACGGGCGCGGACTTGTCGGTGACGTCCACGATCGTGACGGTGTCCTCGTTGCTGGCGAAGCAGATCTCATGGCCCTGGTAGCGCGTGTCGGGGCCGTCGTAGACGACGCACTCGACGTCGTGGGTGTAGCCGTCCTCGGCGAAGCAGCCCGCGAAGGTGGGTGCGAGCGGGTCGTTGACGTCGACCATGTGCAGGCCACCGTTGCAGGTGTTGGTGCCGATCAGGTACGCGAACCCGGTGTCCTCGTTGATCCAGACGTTGTGGCTGTTGCTGACGGTCGCCTCGGCGGGGCCCTTGTAGACAGCATCAGGCGTGACGATGTTGCCGACGCCCAAGCCGGAGCCGTCCCGGAGGCGGGTGAGGTCGAAGACCTGCATCCCGTGGCCGCTGTGCTCGGAGACCACGAAGGCGTGGTCGGCGTACACCTTGATGTCGCGCCACAGCGGCAGGCCGACCACGGACTGGGAGGGCATGGTCGCCACGACCTCGGGGGCGGTCGGTTCGGTGACGTCGACGAAGGCGGTCCCAGCGCTGGTCCCGGCGATGGCGTAGTCGCGGCCCGTCTCCGGATCGGTCCAGCCCCACACGTCGTTACCGGTCGGCCCACCGAGCTGCGCGACGGGGACCACGGCGGCGAGGTCGACGTTCTCGCAGGGGAACGGCCCGGCCATGCCATCGGTGCACTGCGCGGCGGCCAGGTCGAGGCCCGAGGTCCAGGCTGGGGCGGTGGCGGCGACCTCGCTGAGGTAGGCGAGCTTGGCGTCGGCCGGGCCGCTGAAGGCGACGAACCCGGTCGAGACAGCGAGCGCGATCGCAGCGAGGGCCACGGTCAGGGTGCGGAACGTGCGACGGGTCACGGGATCCTCCGGGCGTCGAGCGACGGCACGACCGGCCGTCGGGGGCTTCACGGAGGGCCAACGAGCGAGCGGCCGAGACGGCTCGCCCGATGGGACAGGGTCGAGGGGGCAGGAGATGAGCCCCGCGACGTCGGGTCAGGCGCCGTCGCCATCGCCATCGCCGTCGCCGTCGCCGTCGCCATCGCCATCGCCGTGAGCCAGCGCGGCCGTCGCCGCGGCCGACATCGTCGCGACGGGGGCCTCCGCGCCGGTCCAGCGCCGGTACGACGCCGCGGCCTGACCGATCAGCATGCCGAGCCCGTGGTGAGCGCCCACACCGGCCTCGTGCGCTGCCGTCAGGAACGGCGTCGGCCGGCCGTAGACCAGGTCGTAGGCGTCCTGTCCCGCCCGCAGGTCCTGGAACGCGTCCGGCAGCGGCTCGCCGCCCATCCCGAGCGGCGTGGCGTTCAGGACCGTCCGGGCCGCAGCGACCACCTCACGGACGGCAGCTCCGTCGACCACGTCCACGGCCTGACCGGTCGGCGCGCCGGCGCGGACGGCGAGGTCGGCCAGCTCCGCGGCGGCATCGACGCGGCGACCGACCACGGTGAGCGGACAGCCGATCCGGCCAGCGGCGACCGCCACCGCACGTGCGGACCCGCCCGTGCCGAGCACCACCCACGGTTGCCCGGGCGTCGCGGCGCCGTCGGCCAGCACCGCGTCCGCCAGGCCGGCGGCGTCGGTGTTGTCGCCGACCAGTCCGCCGGTCGTCCACGCCAGGGTGTTGACCGCGCCGATCAGCTTCGCCTCGTCGGTGAGCTGGTCGCACGCGGCACGGACGGCGAGCTTGTGCGGCACCGTGACGTTGGCACCCACGGCCCCGACCGCGCCGAGCATCTCGACCACCGCCAGCAGGTCGTCAGCGTCGACCGGCAGGGCGAGGTAGACCAGGTCGAAGCCCTGCTCGCGGAACGCGGCGTTGTGGATCACCGGCGACAGCGAGTGCCGGACCGGCGAACCGAGCAGCACGATCGGCCGGGTCGACGCCGTCGGCCACGGCGCACCGGCGGGTGGACGCATACGTGACCCTCCGGTCAGTCGGCCACGCCGCAGCCGCCGGTCTCGCGGAAGGCGCGCACGTTGTTGTTGTGCTCGTCGAGGGTGTCGGCGAACCGGTGGGTCCCGTCGCACTCCGGCGCGAGCACGTAGTACCTCGCCGTCGTGTCCTCGGGCTGGTAGGCGGCCAGGAACGAAGCGTTGCCGACGCCCGAGATCGGGGTCGGGGGCAGCCCGTCCACCTGGTAGGTGTTGTACGGGCTGTCGATCTCGGTGTCCTCGAACAGCACCCGGTCGGTCGGTTCGCCCCGGGCGTACAGGACGGTGGCGTCGATCTGCAGCCGCATCCCGTCCTCGATCCGCCCCTCGAGCACGCCGGACACGAGGTTCCGTTCGCTGTCCACGCGGGTCTCGCGTTCGATGAGGCTCGACAGGATCAGCCCCTCGTAGCGCGACAGCCCGCGAGCCTCGAGCGCCTGCTGGTCCTCCTCGGGGACCGGGTCCGCCGCGCGGCCGAGCTCGGTGACCATCCGTTGCAGCACGTCGAGCGCGGTGGCTTCACGGCGCACGTCGTAGGTCTGGGGGAACAGCAGCCCCTCGTACGGCTCGACGATCTCGTCGCCCGCCTCGGCGGGCTCGGGGACCCAGTCCGGCAGCTGCAGGACCCCGTCCTCGTTCCCGCCGGCGGCGGTCCGCTCATCGAGGACCGCGCGCAGGTCATCGACGGAGAGGTCGTCGAACTGGTCGGCGATGCGGTCGAGGGTCTCCTCGACCGTCAGGCCCTCCTGCACGGTGAAGCGGATGTCGCCGCCAGCGCCGCCGGTCGGACCGGCCGCGAGCACCTCGACGGCGGCCTCGTCGCTCATCCCGGTCTCGAGCGCGAAGACGCCGGGCTGCAGCCTGCTCACGAGGTCGGCGTCCTCGGCGGCGTTCACGAAGCCGCGCGCGGAGCCGACGACCCCGAGCTCCTCGAGCTGGTCACCGACGGACCGGACCGACTCGCCCTGGGCGACCGTGAGCTCGACCGGCTGGCCCGGTTCGACGTCGGAACCGATCGGTGACAGCTGCCCGCCGAGGAAGAGGGTCCCGACGACGACCGCCGCGATCCCCACCACGACCACGACCAGGAACACCTTGGAGCCTCGCGACAGTCGTGCCACCTGGTTGCCTCGCTGGTCGTGTGCGACGATCGTCCCGCGGCCGCGGGTGACGCTACTGCCCGGACGCCCGGCGCAGGCGCCGTTGGTGCTCGAGCACGCCCTGGAGCAGCACGGACGCCGCCACCTTGTCGACGCTGGCCTTGCGACCCGACCGTGACACGTCCGCGTCGATCAGGACCCGTTCGGCCTCAACGGTGGTGAAGCGTTCGTCCTGCAACGCGACGGGCAGCCCGGTCCGTTCGCGCAGGTGTGCGGCGAACCAGCGGGCCCGCTTGGCGGCCGCGTCCTCGGAGCCGTCGAGCTTGCGCGGCAGACCGACCACCAGCCCCGCTGCCTCGTGCCGGGCCGCGGCGTTGACGAGCGCGTCCAGGGTCGGCGCGTCGGCGTCGCGCGGGACCTGGAGGGTCTCAGCCGGCGACGCGAGCACCTGCCCCGGGTCGGACACGGCCAGGCCGACCCGGACCTCACCGAGGTCGATAGCCAACAGCCGTCCGGTCCGAGGCAGCTCGTCACCGAGGTCGCGTGCCTCGCGCCCGCTCACGCAGCACCTCGCGCGGCGTCACGGGCCTGCTGCGCGGCGACCTGGAGGGCCTCGTCGAGCTTGTCGCCCTGCTTGCCGCCAGCCTGGGCCAGGTCGCCACGACCACCGGCGCCACCGCCGACCACCTGGGCCGCCGGGTGCAGGATCGGTCGCGCCTCGATGCCGGCGTCGACCAGGTCCTGGGTCAGCGCGCAGATCAGCTGCGCCTTGCCGTCGGTCGCCGAGCCGAGCACGACCACCCCGCGCGTCGCCAGCCGGCCACGGATCTCGGAGGCGAGCGTGCGCAGGTCGTCGCCGACCACCCCGTCGATGCGGGTGACCACGACCGCCAACCCGTCCTCGCGGACGACCTCGTCGGCCAGCTGCAGCGCCTGCTGGGAGAGGTTGCCGGCACGGACCTTGGCCAGCGCCTTCTCCGCGCCACGGAGCCGGTCGACCAGCCCTCGGACCTTGTCGACGGCCTGGTCGATCGGCGCGTCGACCACCCGAGCGACCTCCTCGGCGACGAGGCGTTCGTGGACAAGGTGGCGGAAGGCGTCCATGCCGGTCAGCGCCTCGACCCGGCGGGTGTTGGACCCGATGGACTCCTCGCGGACGATCGCGATGGTCCCGATGGTCGCGCCGGACGGGACGTGGGTGCCGCCGCACAGCTCCTTGGAGAACCCGCCGATCGTGACCACGCGGACGACCTGGCCGTACTTGTCGCCGAAGTTCGCGACGGCGCCGGCGGCCTTGGCGTCCTCGAGCGCCATCACCTCGGTGTGCACGTGCGGGTCGTGCAGCACGCGGTCGTTGATGGTCGACTCGACCTCCTGGAGCCGGTCGCGTGAGACCGACTCGAAGTGGGGGAAGTCGAACCGCAGCCGCCCGGGCTGGACCAGCGATCCCGCCTGCTGGGCGTGGTCGCCGAGCACCTCCTTGATGGTGGCGTGCAGCACGTGGGTGGCCGAGTGGCTGCGCGCCGTGGCGAGGCGCCGGTCGGCGTCGACGACGGCCTCGACCGGCTGGCCCTGGCTGACCTCGCCGGCCACGACCCGGGCGCGGTGGACGATCAGGCCCTCGATGGCCTCCTGGGTGTCCACCACCTCGAGGCGGCCCGTCGGGGTGCGCAGCTCGCCGCGGTCACCGACCTGGCCACCGCCCTCGGCGTAGAACGGCGTGCGGGCGAGCACGACCTCGACCTCGTCGCCCTCCTGGGCGCTGCGGGTGAGCCCGCCGGGGGTCACGATCGCGCCGAGCTCGGCCTCGGCCCCCAGCGCCTCGTAGCCGAGGAACTCGGTCGTGCCGACGCTGCCGGCGGCCTCGCGGTAGGTCTCGACGGGAACACCGCCGCCGCCCTTCTTGGCGCCGGCGCGGGCTCGTTCGCGCTGCTCGTCCATCAGCGCGTCGAAGCGGTCCCGGTCGAGCGACAGCCCGGCCTCCTCGGCGATCTCCGCGGTCAGGTCCACCGGGAAGCCGTAGGTGTCGTGCAGCTCGAAGGTCACGTCACCGGGGAAATCGGCGCCGTCGCGGGCCCGGACGTCGTCGAGGGCGCGGTCGACGCGCTCGAGGCCCGCACGCAGGCGCGCCGCGAAGTCACGTTCCTCGGCACCGGCGATCCGGGTGACCAGCTCCCGTTGCTTGGTGAGCTCGGGGTACATCTGGAGGTTCGTGCGCAGCACGGTATCGAGCATCGGTACGAGCAGCTCGGCACCACCGGCGAGGTCCATGCCGAGCAGCTGCCCGTGACGGACGGCGCGGCGCAGGAGGCGGCGCAGGACGTAGCCCCGGCCCTCCTTGGACGGCAGCACCCCGTCGGCGATGAGCAGCGCGGAGGTGCGTGCGTGTTCGGCCACGACGCGGAGCGAGACGTCGCGCTCGGGGTCGTCGCCGTACCGCACCCCCGACAGCTCCTCCGCCCGGGCGATCAACGGCGTGAACAGATCGGTCCCGAACACGTCGGGCACGTCCTGGAGCAGCACGGCCATGCGTTCGAGCCCGAGGCCCGTGTCGACGCTCCTGGCGGGCAGATCACCGAGCACGTTGCCGTCGGCGTCCTGCTCCTGCTGCATGAACACGAGGTTGTAGTACTCGAGGTAGCGCTCACCGTTGACGACCGGTCCGCCCTCCTCCCCCCAATCGGGCCCGCGGTCGTAGTTCAGCTCGGAGCACGGACCGCAGGGTCCGGCGCCGCCCGTCGACCAGAAGTTGTCGGACGCGTCGAGGCGGGTGGACCCTTCCGGCACACCCACGCGCTGGATGCGTTCGAGCGGGACGTCGGTCTCCTCGAGCCACAGCTGCTCGGACTCGTCGTCGTCCTCGAAGATGGTGACCCAGATGCGTTCCGGGTCGAGGCCGTAGGCCGCGACCGACAGCTCGTAGGACCAGCGGATGGCCTCGCGCTTGAAGTAGTCACCGAACGAGAAGTTGCCGAGCATCTCGAAGCTCGACAGGTGGCGGGTGGTGCGGCCGACGTTCTCGATGTCGTTGGTGCGCACGCACTTCTGGAAGCTGGTCGCGCGCGGCGAGGGTGGGACGGCGTCGCCCATGAAGAACGGCTTGAACGGGACCATGCCGGCGATGGTCAGCAGCAGCGACGGGTCGTTCGGGATGAGCGGGGCCGAGCCGTAGCGCTTGGCGCCGCGTTCCTCGTAGAAGCGGAGGAAGGTCTCTCGGATGGTGAGGCTGTCCACGGTGGGGCTCCGGGTGGGGCGTCGCCTCGCGCGTGTCGCGCTGGCGGTGGTGCAGGGGCTGCGGCTAGCCGTTCGGGAGCGGTGCCTGTGCCGTCAGCTCGTGCAGTGGGTCGAGGTCGTAGTCGCGTCGCAGCTGCGCCTCGCGGTCGGCAGCGGCGACGCGGCCTGCCTCGGCGGCTGCGGCCAGGCGCGACTGCAGGCTGCCGGCGGCCCGGCCGGCCCGGTCGGCGAGGGCGACCGGGTGTGCGGCTCGGGTGGCGCGGTCGACCTTGCGGACCACGTAGCCCCCGACGAGGACGCCGGCACCGAGCCCGACCGCGAGCACGAACAGCGACCTCACGAGCCATCCTCACGGAAGGTGCGCACCGCGCGGGAGACGCCGGCCGAGATCGCCGCACCCTTGATGATCGGGTTGGTGACCGTGGCGTGCACGACCCCGACGAGCTGGTCGGTGGTCGCGGTGATGGACTGGACGCCGGCCACGATCGTGTCGACGCGGGCGAGCTCGACGTTCACCCCGGACACGGTCTCGTTGACGCCGCGCAGGATCGGGACGGTCTCGTCGGCGACGGTGCGCACGGCACCGATCACCTCGTCGACCGCGCGGACGGCACGGGCCACCAGCAGGCACAGCGCGATGACGAGCACGACCCACGCGCCTGCGGCGAGGACGATCATCCAGTCGGTGACGTTCACGGCTGGGGGGTCTCCTCGGCGGACGGGCGGGGGGCGGGGGTCGTGCCGGTTGCGGGGGTCGTGCCGGTTGCGGGGGTCGTGCCGGTTGCGGGGGTCGTGCCGGTTG
>NZ_JBBEBZ010000179.1:0-13444 GCF_040882075.1 Nitriliruptor sp. | reverse complement strand
CCGGGGAGCACGACAGCAACGACGCCATCGTGTCCGTCCACGCCGGTGAGGGCGGCGTCGACGCCATGGACTGGACCCAGATGCTGCTGCGGATGTACACGCGGTGGGCGGAGAACCACGGGTACGCCATCGATCTCTACGACACCTCCTACGGCGAGGAGGCGGGCCTCAAGTCCGCGACGTTCGAGATCAAGGGCCCGGACGCGTACGGCTACCTCAACACCGAACACGGCGTCCACCGCTTGGTGCGGATCAGCCCGTTCGATTCCCAGGCGCGCCGCCAGACCTCCTTCGCCCTGGTCGACGTCGTGCCGATCCTCCCCGAGCTCGATGAGGAGATCGACGTGCCGGAGGACGAGCTGCGCGTCGACGTGTTCCGCTCGTCGGGCCCCGGAGGCCAGAGCGTCAACACCACCGACTCCGCCGTCCGGCTGACCCACCTCCCGACGGGCGTGGTCGTCAGCTGCCAGAACGAGAAGTCCCAGCACCAGAACAAGGCAGCGGCGCTCCGGGTCCTGAAGGCCAAGCTCGCGGAGTTCGAGCGTCAGAAGCGCGCCGAGGAGCTCGACGACATCCGCGGCGGCAAGCAGAACGTCGGGTTCGGCTCCCAGATCCGCTCCTACGTCCTGCACCCTTACCAGATGGTCAAGGACCTGCGGTCGGAGTTCGAGACGGGGAACGTGTCGGCGGTGCTCGACGGGGACATCGACGCCCTCCTCGAGTCCGTGCTGCGTATGCGGGTCCGGCTCGCTGCCGAGGGCGAGGAGTAGCTCATCCGCGGCTGCCCGCCTGCCGCTCCGGCCGGTCGGTGCTGTTCGGTGCGTCCGACCACGGTCGCTACTCTCGACGGTCGTCCCGGCCGTGCCCACCACCTCCGGCCGTTCTCCCCACGCTTCCACCGTCTGTCGTGCCTCCGGTGCGAGAGATGCCGACGTCAGGGTCACCGGGTGATCACGCTCCAGAACGTCACCAAGACCTACAAGCGCGGCGAGGAGGGCGAGGTCGTCGCCCTGCACGACCTGACCCTCGAGGTCGCCAAGGGCGAGTTCGTGTTCGTCGTGGGCCCGTCCGGGTCCGGCAAGTCGACGTTCATGAAGCTGCTGACGCGCGAGCAGCTGCCCGACAGCGGTGAGCTGTGGGTCGCCGGCAAGAACCTCGCCACGCTGCGCTCGTGGAAGGTCCCGTTGCTCCGACGCGAGATCGGGTACGTGTTCCAGGACTTCAAGCTCCTGCCGAACAAGACCGTCTACGAGAACGTCGCGTTCGCGCTCGAGGTCATCGGCAGGGCCCGGCGCGAGATCGACCAGCGGGTGCCCGAGGTGCTCGAGCTGGTCGGTCTCGAGGGCAAGGCGCAGGCGCAGCCCCACGAGCTCTCGGGTGGTCAGCAGCAGCGCGTCTCGGTCGCACGGGCGTTCGTGAACAACCCCCGGATCCTGCTCTGCGACGAGCCCACGGGGAACCTCGACCCCCAGACCTCGGTCGGCATCATGAAGCTGCTCGACCGGATCAACCGCACGGGCGCGACCGTGGTCATGGCCACCCACGACCAGCACATCGTCGATTCCATGCGCCGCCGCGTGATCGAGCTCGAGAACGGCGTCGTCGTCCGCGACCAGTCTCGCGGCGTCTACGGCTACGCCGGCTGACAGGAGCCCTCCGTGTCCGCACGCTGGCGTTACATCCTCGGTGAGGCCTTGGTCGGGCTGCGCCGCAACCTGCTGATGACCTTCGCGGTCATCCTGTCGGTGACGGTGTCGCTGACCCTGCTCGGGGCGTCGCTGCTGCTGTCGGAGCAGGTCAACCTCGCCACCGACGACTGGATCGACAAGGTCGAGGTGTCGATCTTCCTGTGCAACGAACGCTCCTGCGGGGTCGACATCACCCCCGACCAGCAGGAACAGCTGCTGAGCGAGCTCGAGAGCCAGCCGATCGTCGAGCAGGTCTTCTTCGAGTCGCAGCAGGCCGCCTACGCGCGCTTCCAGGAGATGTTCAAGGACGACCCGGACGTGGCCGGCGTCGTCGAGCCGGACTCGTTGCCGGCCTCGTTCCGGGTCAAGCTCGTCGACCCCAACGACTTCGACGTGATCGCCCAGCAGTTCGAGGCCTACCCCGGGGTCGAGGAGGTCGTGGACCAGCAGGAGCTGCTCAACGACCTGTTGCGGTTCATCGAGGTCGTGCGCCGGGCGGCGCTCATCGTGGCCGCCATCCAGCTCGTGGCGGCCGGCGTCCTGATCGCCAACACCATCCGCGTCGCCGCGTTCGCCCGCCGCGAGCAGACCTCCATCATGAAGCTGGTCGGGGCGTCCAACTGGTACGTGCGCCTGCCCTTCCTGTTCGAGGGGATGTTCGCCGGCGCGCTCGGCGCCCTGCTCGCCTGGGGGCTGCTGATGGCGTCGGTCCCTCGGGTGGCCGAGAACCTGCGCGACCAGATCCAACTCGTGCCCTTCATCGGTACCGAGGAGGTGCTCGCCGTCGGCCCGCTGATGCTCGGGGCGGGGGTCGGCATCGCCGCGGTCGCCTCGCTGATCGCGCTGCGCCGCTTCCTGGACGTGTGACCTCCTGCACGCCCGGCTCCGGGCGGGCAGCGCTCGCGCGCTGGAGCGCGCTGGGGGTCTGGTCGATGGGTAGAGGGTGCACTCGCGTGGCTGGTGTTGCGGGTGTCCACCCTTGTGGATGACCGTCCGGACGGTGTACCGTCCGCACGTTCGGGCCCGCCCCGTCCGCGTTCGCGTCTCTTCCACCGGCTCCCGTCCCCGAGAGGTCCTGGCCGTGCAGCGTCGTTGGTCCCGGTCGATCGTCGCGGTCGCCGCGCTCGGTCTGCTGAGCTCCACCGCGTGGGCCCAGACCACCGACGAGTTGCACGACCAGCTCGAGACCCGCGCGGAGCAGCGCAGCGACGCCCAGCAGCGGCTGGCCGAGACCCGGGTCGCCCAGGGCGACGCCCGTGAGCGGCTGGCCGAGGCGGACCGGCAGCTCGACGCGGCCCTCGTCGCGCTCGAACGGGTCGAGCAGGCGCTGACCGCTGCCACCGAGGCTCGTGATGCGGCGCTCGCCCAGGCGGAGCGGCTCCGCGCCGAGCTCGCCCTGCTCGAAGAGGACCTCGCCGAGACCGAGGCGGAGCTCGCCACCGCCAAGGACCGCTTCGACGCGCGCGTCGCTGGCGCGTTCAAGCGCGGCGCGAGCGCGACCGAGACCGCGATCGTCGGTCAGCTGCTGTCCGCGACGGACATCTCCGAGGCGCTCTCGACCGCGCCGTTCCTGACCGCGGTCATGGACGCGGACCGCCAGCTCGTCGCCGAGGTACAGGAGCTGGTCAACGAGGTCCAGATCCAGCGGGGCCAGGCGGCGCAGCTCCGCGTCGACGGTGAGCGCGAGGCTCGCGAGGCCGTGGCCCAGGCGGGCGAGGTCGAGGCGCGGGCTGCGGAGGCTCGTGCGCTGTCGCGGTCCGTGGCCGCGAAGCGCGCCGAACGCGAGGCCGCGCTCGAGGCGCTCCGCGACGATCGCCAGGCCATCGAGGGGCACCTCGCCGGGCTCGATGCCGAGTCGTCACGCATCGGCGATCAGCTCGCGGCGATCGCCCGCGAGCAGGCGGCCCAGGCCGAACGCCAGGCCCAGGAAGCCGCCGCAGCCGAGGTTCGGCGCGCGGCCGAGGAGCAGGCCGCTCGTGACCGCCAGGCAGCCGCGGACCGCGGTGCGACGAGCGGTGGGAGCTCGGGCGGTGCTGGCACGGAGGACGGCGGGTCGGGCAGCGACGACGCGGGTGGGGGCAGCGCTGCGCCCGCCCCGAACACGCCTCCGACCGCGGGCGGCGGGTGGACGCGCCCCGTCGGCGGCTCCCTGACCTCGCCCTACGGCCCACGCTGGGGTCGCAACCACAACGGTGTCGACCTCGCGGGTTCGGTCGGCACGACCGTGGTCTCCTCGCAGCCGGGCACGGTGGTCAGCGTCACCTCCTCGTGTCACCCGACCTCGTCGTTCGGGTGCGGTGGTGGCTTCGGCAACCACGTCGTGGTCAGCCACGCGGCCGGGATGGCGACGATCTACGCCCACCTGTCGACGGTGTCAGTCGGCGCCGGCCAGTGGCTCAACGCCGGCGAGGGCCTCGGTGGCGTCGGCAACTCGGGCAACAGCTACGGCTCACACCTCCACTTCGAGGTCCGCGAGGGCGGCGCACCCCGCGACCCGTGCGGCTACATCGCCTGCTGAGCGGTCCCACGCGGTCGGTAGGCTCGGGCGCTATGGCTGCCAAGAGCACGCAGAAGTCCGGGGGCGAGGGCATCAAGCTCGCCGCCCAGAACCGTCGTGCGTCGTTCGACTACTTCCTCGACGACCGGTTCGAGGCCGGGCTGGTGCTCCAGGGGACCGAGGTCAAGACCCTGCGCGGGGGCAAGGGGTCGCTCGCCGAGGCCTGGGTGAAGGTCGACGGCAGCGGCGAGGCCTGGCTCATGCAGGCCCACATCCCCGAGTACGAGTTCGGCAACCGCAACAACCACGACCCGGTGCGTCCCCGCAAGCTCCTGCTGCACCGCACCGAGATCGACAAGCTCCGCCGCCAGGTCGGTGCCCAGGGCGTGACGCTGGTCCCCACGCGGATCTACTTCAAGCACGGCCGCGCCAAGCTCGAGTTCGCGGTCGGTCGCGGCAAGAACGTCGCCGACAAGCGGCAGACGGCTGCCAAACGTGACGCGAAGCGCGACATCGAGCGGGCGCTCAAGGAGCGTGGACGCCGCTGAAGGCGGCCGACGCTGAACGCGGCCGACACTGATGCGTTAGCATCACGTGTATGCGCACCACGCTGAGCCTCGATGACGACGTGCTGCTCGCGGTCAAGGAGCGGGCAGCACGTGAGCACCGCACCGTCGGGGCGGTGCTGTCCGACCTCGCCCGGCAGGCGCTGACCGGCCAACAGCGGCTCGACGGTGCGCCGGCCGGCGTGGAGCGCCACGGCTTCCGTCCGCTTCCACATCGAGGGGCGGCGGTGTCCAACGCGCTCATCGATCGGCTCCGCGAGGACGAGCCGGAGTGACACCGTCCCTGCTCGACGTCAACGTCCTGCTCGCCCTGCTCGATCAGGATCACGTCGATCACGATCTGGCCACGACGTGGCTCGACACCGCGATCGTCGATGGCTGGGCGTCGTGCGCGATCACGCAGAACGGCCTCGTTCGGATCCTCAGCCAGCCGAGGTACCCGAGCCCCGTGTCGCCGGCCGAGGCGATCGATCTCCTCGCTCGAGCGACCGCGGGTCCACACCACACGTTCTGGATGTGCGACGTCAGCGTGCTCGATGCTGGGGCCGTCGACCGGTCGCGGCTGCACGGCTCTCGTCAGGTGACCGACGCCTATCTCCTCGCGCTCGCGGTCGCCCGGGGTGGCCGTTTCGTGACCTTCGACAGGTCGCTCCCGTTGGCGGTGGTCCCACGTGCGACCGCTGACGACCTGGTGGTGCTGTCGTCGTGACTCGTCGGGGGCTCCGTGAAGGTGCGGCCGATGGCCGACCCGGCCCGTAGGGTCTGGGTATGGATCTGGTGATCGCTCGCAACCCCGATGAGGGATCGCGGCTGCCGTACTTGCTGTGGGTCCCGCTCGGCGACGGACTGGTCTTCCGGACCGCGGGTACCTGGCCGCGGACCAAGGCGCTGTACTGCTACCCCGTCTCCGCCGACGAGTGGCCGAGTACGCCGGAGCTCGTCGAGCGGCTGCCGGTCCGCTCGTGTGCCAGGCGCGGTGCGGCCATCGACCTCGTCGTGGATCGGGCCCGCGAGAACCGCTCCCAGCTGGTCTTCACGACCGCGCGGGGCCGCGAGGCGGTGTTCTGGCAGGCACCCCGGACCAGGAAGCAGGCACGACCGAACGTGCGCACGCCGACGGCTCGCGCGGCGGGCCTGACCGACCTCCAGATCGTGGTCGATACGCGTGAGCGGTACCCGTACCGCTTCTCCACACAGCAGGTGGGCACGGTCCGGCGGGCGTTGCCGGCCGGTGATTACGCGGTCGAGGTGGATGGTCGACCCGTCGCGGCGGTGGAGCGCAAGTCGATAGCCGACCTCGTCTCGAGCCTGCTGGATGGCACCCTGCGGTACGCCCTCGCCGAGCTCGCGGCTCTTCCCCGCTCGGCGGTGGTGGTCGAGGATCGCTACTCGGCGGTGTTCAAGCTCGAGTGGGCCCAGCCGGCCGGTGTCGCCGATGGACTCGCCGAGCTGCAGGTCCGGTGGCCGACGATCCCGATCGTCTTCTGCGAGACCCGCAAGCTCGCCGAGGAGTGGAGCTACCGCTACCTCGCCGCGGCGTCGGTCTGGGCGGCCGACGAGGCGGCGGCGGTGGCTCGTATGGGCGTTGCGGCCGAGGCCGGGGTGACGCCGGCCGGGTACGCGCCAGGACCCCCGGTCCCGCCGGGCGCCCCGGAGCTGCGTGCCTGGGCCCGGCGCGCCGGCTACGAGGTCGCCGACCGCGGCCGGATCCCTCGCGAGGTCCGGGAGGCCTGGGTGGCCGAACAGGTCGGCGCGGTCCGGTCTGAACGTGGCAGGTCAGGCTGAGCCTGGACGTCGGTTCGCCAGCGGACGGTCAGCTCGACGTGGGAGGATGGCCGCCGAAAGGTCACTCCCGCCTGGCATGCTCTTGACACGGTGCCGTACGATGCTCGGCCCGGCACAGCCGGAACCTTGACAACCGCACAGCGTCGTTGCCACCTCCACCAGGGGGCTGACACGGTCTCGACCGTGGTCATGCCGTCGTCGTGGGAGCGTGCCGAGGGTGCCTGACGCGACCTCGTTAATCCCACGTCAGGAACATTATCTGCCACTAACACTGCGCAGCGAGGTGCTTCAGACCTCGTCCTCGCGGCCTAAACACCCGCGACGATCCCCCTCCGATGCTCGGTAAGGGGAGCGGATCGACATCAACCGAGCTCCACCCGCTGACTTGGACCGTCGAGCGCAGCGGGGACACCTGAGACGGTGTGGACCGCGGAAGCTGCCTGGTCGGGGAGCACCGCGTCCGAGATGATCCCCGACCTACGCACGTAGAGCCCACAGCTTCGGGACCGCGGGACCCGGGTTCGACTCCCGGCAGCTCCACCCCGCACCAACCGACCAGACCACCCAAGCTCGTGTGGTGGAAGCACCTCCGGATCGGCCGACAAGGGCCGTCCCGGAGGGGCAGGCGACCACCCGCCGCTCCACAAGGGAGCGCGGGCCAGGGTCCTGCCCACGCCTCCATCCCACGGATCCAGGGGCGCAACGACGCCTTGTGGAGACGCGGACCCCGCCCCTCATGGGGGCGGGGTCTCGTCACGTCTCGGGTGCCTCCCGCGCGACCGGCCCGCGTCGCAGCGCTCACCTACAGTCGCCCGTGATGTGGCGCGGGGCAGCGCCGGAGAGGGATGCAGGTGGCGGCGTACACGCACGGGGAAGCGGTCGGGCTCATCTGGGCCATCGCGGACCTGCTGCGCGGCACCTACAAGGCGCACGACTACGGCGACGTGATCCTCCCGCTGGTCGTGCTCCGCCGACTCGACCAGGCGCTGGTCGACACCAAGACGGCGGTCCTCGAACGTGATGCCACGCTCGCGGAGCAGGGGATCGAGAACCGGGAGCCGGTGCTGCGGTCGGTCTCCGGACGGTCGTTCTACAACACCTCGCCGCTCACCTTCGACCGCCTCCTCGACGACGAGGACAACGTCCCGGCCAACCTGCGCGCCTACGTCGAGGCGTTCTCGCCGAACGCTCGCGAGGTGATCGAGAAGTTCGGGTTCGACAGCCAGATCGACAAGCTCCACGGCGCGAACCTGCTGTACCCGATCCTGGCCCGGTTCGTGGACGTGGACCTGCACCCGACCGCGTGTCGAACATGGACATGGGCTACCTGTTCGAGGAGCTCATCCGCCGGTTCGCGGAGCAGTCCAACGAGACCGCTGGTGAGCACTCCACCCCGCGCGAGGTCATCGCTCTCTGCGTCGAGCTGCTCGCCGCCGCCGACTGGGACCGTCTCGCCCAGCCCGGCGCGATCGTCACCATGCTCGACTGCTGCGCGGGGACCGGGGGGATGGCGAGCGTGTTCGAGGAGCACCTGCGGGCGCGCAACGGCCAGGCGCGGCTGATCCCGCACCTGCAGGAGATCAACGACGAGTCGTACGCGATCTGCAAGGCCGACCTGCTCATCAAGGGCCAGGATGCCGACAACGTCGCGTTCGGCAACAGCCTCACCGAGGACGCGTTCCCCAAGCTCGCGGCCGATTACTGCTTGACCAACCCTCCGTTCGGTGTCGATTGGAAGGGCTACGCCGCTCCGATCGAGCGTGAACACGCCGAGCTCGGCGAAGACGGTCGGTTCGGTCCCGGGCTACCGGCCAAGGGCGACGGACAGCTGCTGTTCCTGCTGCACCTGCTGTCCAAGCTCAAGCCCTACGACCATGCCACCGGCGCGGGTGGCGGGCGGCTCGCGATCATCATGAACGGCTCGCCGCTGTTCTCCGGGGCGCCGGGTGGTGGGGAGTCGGAGATCCGCCGGTACCTGATCGAGAACGACCTGCTCGAGACCGTCGTCGCGCTGCCGGACCAGCTGTTCTACAACACCGGCATCTCGACCTACATCTGGGTCATCACCAACCGCAAGGCCCCCGAGCGAGCCGGGCACGTCCAGCTCATCGACGCTCGCGAGCAATCCCGCAAGATGCGCAAGAGCCTCGGCGCCAAGCGCAACGAGCTCGCCGACGAGCACATCGAGCGCATCGTCGAGCTGTACCACGCCCTCGATCTCGACGGGGAACAGGCCAAGCTCGTCCCGAACCACCGGTTCGGGTTCCGTCGTGTCACGATCGAGCGACCGATCCGCGCCAGGTACGAGGGCGGACCAGCCGCCGTCGAGCGTCTGGGCGTCACAGTCGACTGGAGTGCCAGCCAGGTTCGGAAGTCGGACGCCGACCGGGCGGAGGCGATCCTCGCCGGCATCGAACGGGCCGTCGCCGAACTTCCCGCCGAGGGGTTGACCGCCGCCGCCGCGGTCGCGCGGATCGGGAAGGTCGTCGGCTACACGTCGTTGCTCAAGAAGGCGAAGGACGCCATCACCGCCGCGGTCACCGTCCCCGATCCCGAGGCAGAACCGCTGCGTGATGCCAAGGGCCGGCCGCAGCCCGACCCGGACCTGCGCGGCCAGGAGACCGTCCCACTCCCGGACACCTACCACCCGGATGACGACACCATCGACGTCCTCACCGACGGCGTCGATGACCACCTCAAGTCGGAGGTTCTGCCACACGCCTCCGACGCCTGGGTCGACCACACCAAGACCAAGCTCGGCTACGAGATCCCCGTCACACGGATCTTCTACCGCTACCAGCCCCCGCGTCCGTTGGCCGAGATCGACGCCGACATCAAGCAGGTCGAACAGGAGATCCTCAAGCTCCTCGAGAAGGTGACCGAGTGAGTGGGGCCTCGGAGGTCAGGACCCCCCTGCAGTACGTCGCCCGAGTGCGCTACGGCATGGGACAGCCTCCATCACTCGCCGAAGAGGGGGGACTGCCCATCATCCGCGCCACGAATATCGAGCGTGGTCGCATCACCACCGAGCATCTTCAGCGGGCGCATCCGGCCGATCTACCGCTGGATCGAGCGCCGCTTCTTCAGGCCGGGGAGATCCTGGTCGTGCGCAGTGGCGCCTATACCGGCGATTCTGCTCTGATCACCGAGGCGTGGGCGGGATCCGCGCCCGGTTAC
Organism: Nitriliruptor sp.; assembly: GCF_040882075.1. Lineage (NCBI taxonomy): Bacteria > Bacillati > Actinomycetota > Nitriliruptoria > Nitriliruptorales > Nitriliruptoraceae > Nitriliruptor > Nitriliruptor sp. Next base: position 3,731 of record NZ_JBBEBZ010000179.1, on the reverse strand, counting down.
GACCTTCGGGTTACGCCGCTGCGAGGTACAGAGCCACGGTTCCTGGCGTGGTGTCTCCTCAGCCGCTACTGCCTCGATCAGCTTGACCTCTCAAAGATGCGAGCGGCACAACCGCACTTGAACGCAGACGAGTTGGCATCAGTTCGGGTCCCGCTGCCGCCATCGTCTCGGCAGCGCGGGATCGCGGACTACCTCGACGGGGAAACGGCCCGGATCGACGCGCTTCTCGATCGAAGCGCGCAGCTCGGTCGACTCGTTCGAGAGCGGCATGAGCGGTTCGTGGTGTCGGCCGTCTGCGAAGGTGTAGGTCACGATGCCAGGCTGGCCGCGGCCGGTGTCGACTGGCTCGACAGGGTCAACACCGAGTTCGTGATCGGTCCGTATGCGATGTTCGCGCGCACCGGTTCGGGGCATACCCCGAGCAGGTCGGTACCCGAGTACTGGGTCGACTGCGATGTTCCCTGGGTCACGACGGGCGACGTCAAGCGAGTGCGGTCCGGCTACATCGAGTACGTCGAGGAGACGGCGGAGAGGATCAGCCAGCTCGGGATGGCGAACTCCGCGGCTCGGCTGCACCCTGCCGGGACGGTCTTCCTGTCGCGCACGGCTTCCGTGGGGTTCGCCGGGATCATGGCAGTCCCGATGGCGACGAGCCAGGACTTCTTCACCTGGACGCCAGATGCCCGACTGCGGTCGGAGTACCTGCTGTGGTCGCTCAGGGCGATGCGGTACGCCGGGCACTTCGATCGGCTGATGTACGGGTCGACACACAAGACCGTCTACGTGCCCGACCTGATGGTGCTTCGAGGACCTGTTCCGCCGCTCGATGAGCAAGACCAGATCGTCGCTGCGATCCGGGAGCAGCGAGACGAGACCATCGCGCTGCTCGACACGTTGGAGCGAGCGAACCGGCTGCTCGCCGAGCGGCGCCAGGCGTTGATCACGGCGGCGGTCATCGGCGAACTGGAGGTCTGAGGTGGCGATCCCCGACTTCCAGACGCTGTGCGCCCCATCCTGGTGCTCCACACGGACGGCGGTCAGCTCGATCGCGCGACAATGCCGCGGGAGCTGTCCGAGCGCTTCGAGCTGACCGCCGACGAGCTGACCGAGATGCTGCCGAGCGGCAACCAACGCCGGTTCGACAACCGGGTCGGCTGGTCGATCACCCACCTCGCACAGGCCGAGCTGCTGGAGCGGCCCCGGCGTGGGTGACCGTGTTGACCGCTCGTGGCCGGCAGGTGCTGGCCGACCATCAGGACCGCGTCGACACCACCGTCCTCGACGGCTTCGCCGAGTACCGCGACTTCCGGGCGCGCCGGAGCGACGGCACCGCGGCTTGCGACGACGGAACCGGTCCCGCGGAACCGTCCGGCCGAGTCGACGCCGAAGGAGATCATCGAGGACGAGTTCACCCGGCTGCGCGATGCGCTCGCGACCGAGCTGCTCGATCGGCTCACGACCGTGGCTCCCGAGGACTTCGAACAGATCGTCGTCGACGTGCTGGTCGCCATGGGTTACGGCGGCGATCGGCGGGACGCCGGGGAACGCGTCGGTCGGTCCGGCGACGGGGGCATCGACGGAGTGATCCGTGAGGACGCGCTCGGCCTCGACGTCATCTACGTGCAGGCCAAGCGGTACGCGCTCGACCGCACCGTGAACCGCCCGGACGTGCAGACCTTTGTCGGCGCCCTGCACGGTGCGCACGCGAACAAGGGAGTGTTCCTCACCACGGCGCGGTTCAGCCGAGGAGCCGAGGAGCCGAGGAGTACGCGGCCGCGGTGAGCTCGCGGGTCATCCTCGTCGACGGGTGGCAGCTGTCCCACCTGTTGATCCGCCACGACGTCGGCGTGTCGACGGCCCAGCGCTACGACCTCAAGCGCATCGACGAGGACTACCTCCTCAGCGATTGACCTCCTACTCCCGGGGTAGGGATGCGACGTCGCTCCAGGGATGTGGATAACCGCGTGGCCGCCCGTTGCACGGTCGTACGGTTCGTTCCGGATGCGGTTCGATCCCGTTCCTTGCGGACCTATCTAGCCCGTCTTGACGTTGTCTATGTAGGGGGGATGGCTACCATGGCGACGTCGATGCGGTACCGCGAGGTGCGGGCGGCGTTGCTGGCGCAGGGCTGCGTTCCTCGGCAAGGGAAGGGCGACCACGAGAAGTGGTACTGCCCGTGTGGTCAACACCTCGCGGTGGTCACGCAGGCCCGGATCGTGTCGCCGGGCGTCGTCGCCGACACGATCAAGAAGTTGGCGTGCATACCGGAGGGATGGCTCTGATGACGGTGTACGACGTTGTCGCGAAACGGTGGGAGCACGGCTGGGAGTTGCGCATCGATGGTGTCGGCGTCACCCAGTCGCGAACGCTGGCGAGGGCCGAGCGAACGGTCCGTGACTACCTCGAGACACTGCTCGGCGTCTCAACCGACGGTGCGACGGTGGTCGTCCGACCGGATCTGGGCGCTCTCGGTGAGCGCGTCCGTCAGGTCCGTGAACGGACCCGTGCCGCCCAGGACGCACAACGACGAGCGGCCGTGGAGGCTCGCGAGGTGGCGCAGGCCCTGCGTGATGAAGGCCTGTCCGTTACCGACACCGCCGCAGTGCTCGGTGTGTCACGCGGGCGGGTCTCGCAGTTGGTGTCCTGACCGCGTCGTCGCAGGACCCACGGCGGAGGTCCCTGTCACCCCCTCCCTACCGTCGGTGGCATCTTCGCTGCGGCGTAATGCGGTTTCCACCACCGGTTCGTCCACGACCACGGCCGACCCTTGGCTTTGGAACAGCCGCGAGCGGTTGCCCGAGCAGCTCGCGGAGCTGCATGCTCGTTTCGAGCGCATCCACCCGTTCCTCGACGGCAACGGCCGCACGGGACGGTTGGCGCTGAACCTCGTGCTGGTCCGACTCGGTTGGACCGGCGCGCCTGGTGCCTCTGGCCGCGTTGCTCGACGATCGGGTGACCCAGGCGGCGCTCCGCAGCGCGGCCAAGCGGGGACGTCTGCAAGCGGTTCGGGGCGCCGATGGGCAGTGGCGCAGTTCGCGCAACTGGGTCGACGAGTACCTGGCCACCCGCTACGAGCGGCGGGCCTGACCGCACGGGTGCGGTTCGCTCGCTGAGGACCCAGCGAAACGGACCGAGCACTTTCCACGAGGATGGTGCCTACGCTGACCGGCCCGACGGCGAGGGGCGGGGAACGATGTCGGTGCACGACGAGGGCCAGTTCCAGCGCGGCGTCGCGGCCGAGATGGTCGCGTCGGCCGGCTGGCAGCAGCGCACCGCCTCGGAGGTCGACCGTCAGACGCGGCTGCTCGTCGACGACCTCGTCGGCTACCTCGCGGAGACCCAGCCGGCAGCGGTGGAGAAGTTCGCAGCGGTCGCTGGGGCGGGTTGGCAGCAGCAGCTGGCTGCCATCGTCGCCAAGGACCTCGACAAGGAGCCGGGGCGGGCGCTCGGGCTGTTGCGGGGTGGCAAGAAGGTCCGCGGCGGGGTGCGGTTCTCGTTCTGCCAGTTCAAGCCGGCCAACGACCTCAACGAACGTCTCGTCGCCGCCTACGAGGCCAACCGACTGACGGTCGTGCTGGAGGCGCCGGTCCGCAAGCCCGATGGCACGTGGGGCGAGGTCGACCTGGCGCTGTTCGTCAACGGGATCCCGGTCGCCGACGCGGAGCTGAAGAACTCGCTGACCGGGCAGACCGTCAAGCAGGCGGTCCGCCAGTACCGCCACGAGCGTCACC
>NZ_JBBEBZ010000178.1:0-13469 GCF_040882075.1 Nitriliruptor sp. | reverse complement strand
GTGGGCCCAGATGGACTTGAACCATCGGCCTCACCCTTATCAGGGGTGCGCTCTAACCAGGCTGAGCTATGGGCCCCGAACGGGACGCGGTGCCCGGAGGCGCCACGGCGGCGGGATGGTAGCGACGTCACCGGACGAGGGCGAGCCGAGGCTCAGGGGCGTCCGAACAGCTCGTCGTCACGCGAGGACCGCTCGGAGCGCCCGTCGTCGTCGGGGCGCTGACCCTCGGGGCAACCGTCCACCTTCGGCTGGCGCGCGGCGGCATCGCCCCGGCTGAGGGGAGGGACCGGCGGGCGGGACGTGCTCGCACGCTCACGGTCGCTGTGGGTCGGACGCCGATCCCCGGCCTTCTCCGACCCGCCGGACGAACCGTTCCCGTCCTCGCCCTGCCGACCGCTCGAGGGGTTCGGCGCGGACCTCGCGGTGGTCACACCGCCGGTCGCCCCCGTGTGGACGTTGCGGGTCGCTCCGGCCGGGGTGTCGTCGAGGACCGACAACGTCAAGCCGCCCGTGAGGTCGGCGATGAGGTTGTGCAGGAACGACAGGAAGACGAGCACCGCGGTCTGGATCACGACGCCGAGCAGCCCGAGCAGCGCGATGGCGCGGAACAGGTTGCCCGCGTTGATCCCGCAGGCCTGGAACCCGACCTCGAGCACGATCGAGCACACCTGATCGACCAGGCCCAGTCGGTCGACGATGAAGAAGATCACGCCGACCACCAGCAGGCCGATGATCAGCAGCGCGACGTTGGCGACAGCGCCGAACTTCAGCACCGACCACGGGTCGATGCGCCTGACGGTCAGCCGGCGGCGTGCCACGGTCGGGGAGCTCCTCGGGAGGTCGGCTCGCGAGTCTAGGCGCCAGGTCGTGCTCGGCCGGTGCGCCCCGACGTTCCTTCGACCCTCGGGCCGCGGACCTGGAGCCCGGACCGGATCGGCTGCGCCGACCGCACACCGACGGCCGCGCTCAGGCCGCCGCGTCGCTCCCGGCCCGGAGAGCACCCGTCCGGGTCGCGCCGCCCGGTTCGCGGACCGTGCAGATCACCTCCCGATCCTCGCCGGCGGCGAGCTCGTCGCTGTCCGGTGGGATCGGCAGCAGCTCGATGGGCGACTCACCGGCGGGGACCCCGAGGTAGTGGGTCCAGGCGTCACCGAGGCACGCCTGCGCGATCTCCGAGACCATCGCGTCGCCGGTGATCTGTTCGGGTCCGAGCTCGAAGACGTGGAACACCTCGAGCTCGTGCGGCTCGTCGCAATCGACGACGGTCACGTCCGCGAACCCGTCCGGGCCCGCACCCTCCGGCGGGGTCCGGACGCAGTCACCGATGCTGAGTTCGAACCCGCCGCCGCCACAGGCCCCCGCGAGGAGGGTCAGGGCGGCCACGAGCGCTCCGCGGCGGCGGGTCACTCCTCCTCGCCAGCCGACGACGCATCGTCCGAGGCCGTCGCATCGTCCGAAGCCGTCGCATCGGCGGGTCCACCCGCCTCGGCGTCGGCGTCGTCGACCTCCTCGGCGACACGAGCCACGGCGACGACCGACGAACCCTCGCCGGGCTTCATCAACGACACCCCCTGGGTCGCGCGGCCGAGCGGTCGCACGTCCACGAGGTCCATCCGGATGACCACGCCGCTGTCGCTGACCAGCAACACCTCGGCCTCGAACGGCACGGCCAGCGCACCGACCAGCCCACCGCGCTTCTCGTTGCCGAGCCTGATGGTGGTCACGCCCTGCCCGCCCCGCTTCTGGGCGTTGTAGGCCGACAGCGGGGTCCGCTTGCCGTAGCCCTGATCGGTCACGACCAGCAGGTAGTCGTCGGTGTCGTGATCCTCGTCCCCGACGATGCTCATCGACAGGACCTGATCCTCGTCGCCCTTGAGCCGCATCCCCCGCACCCCGGCCGCGGTGCGGCCCATGGCGCGGGCGTCCGCCTCCGGGAACCGGATGGCGTAGCCCTTGCGGGACACCAGCATCACGTCCTGGTCGCCGTCTGTGGCACCCACCCCGATGAGCTCGTCGTCATCGGCGAGGTTGATCGCGATCAGGACGCTGCGCGGCGAGTCGAACGCATCGAGACGTGTGCGCTTCACCGTGCCGTTGCGGGTCGCGAAGACCAGGAAGCGGTCCGCTGCCGCCAGGTCGCGGATCGACAGGATCGCTGCCACCCGCTCGTCGGCCTCGAACGCCAGACCGGGGACGTTGGCGACGTACACGCCCTTGGCCGACCGGGACTTCTCCGGCACCTGGTAGGCCTTGATGCGGTAGACGCGGCCCTCGTTGGTGAACACCAGCAGGTGGTCGTGGGTCGAGCACGACAGGAGGGTCGACACGATGTCGTCCTCCTTCATCTCCGCCCCGCGCACCCCGCGGCCACCACGGCGCTGGGTCCGGAAGGCGTCGACCGGTGTGCGCTTGATGTAGCCGTCGCGCGACAGGGTCAGGACCACCTCCGACTCGGGGATGAGGTCCTCGACGGTCATCGCCCCCTCGTCGGGGATGATCCTGGAGCGGCGCGCGTCGCCGTAGCGCTCGCGGACCTCGAGCAGCTCGTCCTTGATGATCGACCGGACGCGGTCGGGGTCGGCCAGGATCGCCTGCAGCTCGGCGATGAGGGTCTGCAGCTCGTCGTACTCGTCCTGGATGCGCTGGCGTTCGAGCGCGGCCAGGCGACGCAGCTGCATGTCGAGGATGGCGGACGCCTGGATCTCGGACAGGCTGAAGCGCTCCATCAGCGTGCCGCGAGCGACGTCCGCGGACGCGGAGCCTCGGATGATCGTGATGATCTCGTCGATGTGGTCGAGGGCGACCAGCAGCCCCTCGAGCACGTGGGCCCGCTCCTGGGCCTTCCGCAGGCGGTACCGGGTCCGGCGCTCGATGACGTCGACCTGGTGGGCGACGTAGTGGGTGAGCGCCTGGTCGAGGGTGAGCGTGCGTGGGACCCCGTCGACGAGCGCGAGCAGGTTGACCCCGAAGGTGTCCTGCAGCTGGGTGTGCTTGTAGAGCTGGTTCAGCACGACCTGGGCGTTGGCGTCGCGCTTGAGCTCGATGACGATGCGCATGCCGCGGCGCGACGACGACTCGTCGCGCAGGTCGGCGATGCCGCCGATGACCTTGCCGTCCACCAGCTGCGCGATCTTCTGCAGCAGCGTGGTCTTGTTGACCATGTAGGGGATCTCGGTGACCACGATCCGCTCGCGGGTCGAGCCCTGGGCCGGCTCCTCGATGGTGCAGACGGCCCGGACCTTCACCGATCCACGCCCGGTGGTGTAGGCGTCGTAGGCACCGGCCTGGCCGAGGATGAGCGCGCCGGTCGGGAAGTCCGGCGCCGGCACGTACTGCATCAGGTCCGAGGCGGTCAGCGACGGGTCGTCGATGAGCGCGACCGTGGCGTCGATGAGCTCCCGCAGGTTGTGCGGCGGGATGTTGGTCGCCATCCCGACCGCGATGCCGGTCGCGCCGTTGGCGAGCAGGGCCGGGAACCGCGCCGGCAGGACGGTCGGTTCCTCCTCGTACCCGTCGTAGTTCGGGATGAAGTCGACCGTCTCCTCGTCGATGTCGCGCAGCAGCTCCATCGCCAGACGCGACAACCGCGACTCGGTGTACCGCATCGCCGCGGCGGGGTCGCCGTCGATCGAGCCGAAGTTGCCGTGACCGTCGATCAGCTCGTAGCGGATCGAGAAGTCCTGGGCCATCCGCACCAGCGCGTCGTAGATCGAGGAGTCGCCGTGCGGGTGGTACTTCTTCATCACCTCGCCGACCGCGGCCGCGCACTTGCGGTACGGCCGGTCCGGGCGCAGCCCCGACTCGTCCATCGAGAACAGGATGCGACGGTGGACCGGCTTCATCCCGTCACGGACGTCCGGCAGCGCGCGGCCGACGATGACCGACATGGCGTAGTCGAGGTAGGACGAGCGCATCTCGTCCTCGATGACCACCGGCTCGACGCGGGCGGCGAGCACCGCGCCGGTCGGGGTGAGCGGCGTCCCATCGTCAGCGCGCGCGACCGGATCACCCGGCGTCGGCTCGGGCGAGCCGGGGACCGCAGCGCTGTCACCCCCACCGGGGACCTGCGGTGTCGTCGGTCCATCGGACGCATCCGGCGCGTCAGGCAGGTCGGGGGTCTCGTCGTCGGCCACGGGGGCTCCTACGGGCGGGGTGCGTCAGGTCGGGGGATCGAGCGGCCGGTCAGCGTTCCGCGTCGTCGTCGTGGCCAGGTGGTCCGGGGAAGCCGGGCGTCGGCGGGGTCGGCTCGAAGGTGTCGGCACGACGGGCGGCCGCGATGATGAGGCCGGCCGCGAGCACCGCGAGCACCACACCACCGATGATGGAGCCGGCCAGCCCGAACCCGAGGAGGGACCCGAAGGCGGCGATGGTGACGAAGGCGATCAGTGCGGCGACGAGCGCAGCGCGCAGGGTGCGGTCCACGTCAGGCTCCCGGATCGGAGGGCGGGTCGGCGGCGCGATCGGCGGTCACCGGGTCACGGTCGGGCGGGGTGGTCGAGGCGGCGGCGCGATCACGTCGGCGGCGGGTCGAGACGAACAGCACCGCCACCAGCACGGCGGGGACGATGGCGACCAGCGCGATCCCGATGGCGCTGCCGGCGGTCGACAGGTCACCGAGCAGCTCGGGTGCGATCGCGAGGATCGCGAGCACGAGCACGAGCACCCCACCGAGCAACCACGCCAGCGCCCGGTTCATCAGACGTCGAGGGTCGCGTAGCGGGCGTTGGCCTGGATGAACGCGCGGCGCGAGGGGACGTCGTCGCCCATCAGGACGCTGAACATCTCGTCCGCAGAGGCCGCGTCCTCCATGGTCACGATCTTCAGCGTGCGCCGCTCGGGATCCATGGTGGTGTCCCACAGCTGATCGGGGTCCATCTCGCCGAGCCCCTTGAAGCGCTGGATCTCGATCTTCTTGTCCGGCCCGACCGACTCGCGGATGCCCGCCACGATGACGTCACGCTCGGCGTCGGAGAACGCGTAGGTGAGCTCCTTCTTCCGGGTGGGGTGCATCACCAGGTACAGCGGCGGCTGGGCGAGGTAGACGTAACCCGCCTCGATCAGCGGTTTCATGTGCCGGAACAGGAAGGTCAGCAGCAGGGTCCGGATGTGGGCGCCGTCGACGTCGGCGTCCGCCATCAGGATCAGCTTGTGGTACCGGGCCTTGGTCGCATCGAACTCGTCGGCGAACCCGGTGCCCATCGCGGTGATGAGCGCTTGGACCTCGGTGTTGTTGAGGATCTTCGGCAGCCGGGCCTTCTCGACGTTCAGGATCTTGCCGCGGATGGGCAGGATGGCCTGGAACCGGGACTCGCGCGCCTGCTTCGCCGACCCACCGGCGGAATCACCCTCGACGATGTACAGCTCGCACTCGGCGGGGTCGCGTGACTGGCAGTCAGCGAGCTTGCCCGGCAGCGAGTTGGACCCGAGCAGCGACTTGCGGCGGGTGAGGTCACGGGCCTTGCGCGCCGCGATGCGGGCCTGCGCTTCGGACTCGGCCTTCATGACGATGGCGCGAGCCTCGGTCGGGTGCTCCTCGAGCCAGATCTGCAGCTGCTCGTAGGTGACCTTCTGCACGAAGGACTTGACCTCGGTGTTGCCGAGCTTGGTCTTGGTCTGACCCTCGAACTGCGGGTCGCCGACCTTGACGCTGACGATCGCGATCAACCCGCCACGCAGGTCGTCGCCGGACAACGACTCGACCTCCTTGGAGCGCAGCAGGTTCTTGTCCTTGGCGTACCGGTTGACGACCGAGGTCAGGGCCGCGCGGAAACCCTCCTCGTGGGTGCCGCCCTCGTGGGTGTTGATGGTGTTGGCGAAGCTCAGCAGCGCGTCGTTGAAGTCGTCGATCCACTGGCAGGCGAGCTCGACCGACTGCGGCCCGTTCGGTCCCTCCTCCTCGGCTTCGAAGTGGATGGTGGGGTGCAGCGGCTCCTTGTTGCGCGTCCCGCGGATGTGGTCGACGAAGTCGGCGAGGCCACCTGGTGCGTGGAACTCCCACACCTTCGGCCCGGTGGGGACCTCGTCGGCTGTGACGGTCGGGTCATCGAGGTCCGGTTCCGGGGTTGGCTGCGGCCGGGCGTCGGTGAGGGTGATCCGCAGCCCCGCGGTCAGGAACGAGGTGTCACGCATGCGCCGCACGATGGTGTCGGCGACGAACTCGGTGGACTCGAAGATGTCGCGGTCGGGCCAGAAGGTGATCGTCGTGCCGGTGCGATCCGAATCGCTGATGCGTTCGACCGGGCCGTCAGGGGCCCCGCGCTGGTAGGACTGGCGCCAGAGCGCGCCGTCGCGCTCGATCTCGGCGACCAGACGTTCCGACAGGGCGTTGACGACCGAGATCCCGACCCCGTGCAGACCGCCGGAGACCGCGTACGCCTGGGAGTCGAACTTCCCGCCGGCGTGCAGGACGGTCATCACGACCTCCAGGGCGCTGCGGCCCTCCTTCTCGTGCAGGTCCACCGGGATGCCGGACCCGTCGTCGTCGATGCGGACGCCACCGTCCTCGAGGAGCTCGACGGTGATGCGGTCGCACCGACCGGCGAGCGCCTCGTCGACGGAGTTGTCGACGACCTCCCAGACCAGGTGGTGCAGGCCCCGCAGGCCGGTGGAACCGATGAACATCCCCGGCCGCTTGCGGACCGCCTCGAGCCCCTCGAGCACCGTGATGTTCTTGGCGCTGTAGTCCTCGCGCGCGGCGGGGTGCTCGGGGGTCGGTTCCGGTGCGGCCAAGGTGTCGTCCTCCTTCTCGGTGCGCACCCCACGAGGGGGCCGATCCACGGGCGCGGCGAAGCACGGGTACTGCGGGGGCTTCGAGGGCGCCGACAGGTCGCGTGCGGGAGCGCGCCGCGACCTGTCGCAACCTAGCAGGCGGCCCCGCGCGACGAGCGGTCACAACACCGCTGTGGAGCGCTCGACCCCTCCGCGGGTGGGGGGGTACTACGAACGACGCCCACGACCGCAGAGCCCGCCTGGCGCGCTCGTTCCCGAGATCGCGCCGAGATCGCGCCGCATCGCGCCGGGACCGCGCCCGAGCGCACGGTGCGGGGATCGCCGGGCCCCGCCGCCCGGTCAGGCTCCCTCGAGCTCGTCAACCGTCCGGGGCCAGTCGTCCTTGAGCAGCCGCGACAGGCTGCGATCGGCCAGCACCTTGCCGCCGGTCTGGCAGCGTGCGCAGTAGTTGGTCTCGTTGTCGGCGTACCGGATCCGCTGGACGGCGGTGCCGCAGACCGGGCAGGGTTCGCCGGGCTTGCCGTGGACGGCGAACTCGGGCCGGAACGCGGTGACCTTCCCGGGGAACCCGTCGCCGGTCGCGTCTCGCAGGCGGGCGACCCAGGAGGTCAGGACCTCCCGCGTCGCGGCGTGGAGCCGTGCCACCTCGTCGTCGTCGAGCTGATCGGTGCGCTTGACCGGTGAGAGTTGTGCCGCGTGCAGGATCTCGTCGCTGAAGGCGTTGCCGATCCCGCTGAACCGGCGAGGATCGGTGAGCGCCCGTTTGAGGGTCCGTCGTTCGCGGGTCAGCTCGGTGCGGAACGCATCGAGATCGGCCTCGAGCGGCTCGAGGCCGCCGCGGTCGTGGTCGGCGAGCCCCTCCTCGCGGACCACGTGGAGGCTCGCCCGCTTCCGGGTCCCCGCCTCGCGGAGCAGCAGCGTCCCGCCCGGCGTCCCCGGATCACCGATCGCCGACCAGTCGAAGGCGGCCAGGCCGACCTTGCCCGGCACCTTGGCGCCGTGATCGGCCCACGCCAGCCGACCGGCGATCATCAGGTGCAGCACGGCGAACAGGGGGCCGTCCGCCTCGTCCCCGGCACCGTCCTCGGCGGCGAACGCGAACACCAGGCGCTTGCCGAGCCGCCGGACCTCGGTGCACACCCGACCGTGGAGCGCGTCCACCGGCGAGTCGTAGGTCTTCAGCAGCGAGATGCCCTGGATCCGGGCTCGGGTGAGCGTGGCACCGACCACCCGAGCGGTCAGGGCCGCCCGGTAGTCCTCGATGTCCGGTAGCTCAGGCACCCGCCGAGCGTAGACCGCCGGACCGGACCTCGACCCGGCGGTCCACCCGGCTGTTCGTCACGGGGCGATGCTCTGCGCGATCGAGCCGACCTGGTCCATCCCGAGCTGGCCGGCAGCGCGGGCGACGACCTGGCCGTCCTGCAGCACCACCCAGAACGGGGTGCCGGAGAGGCCGTAGGCGGCTGCGACGCTGCCGTCAGCGTCGTCCACGAGGACGTCGCCGTTGTACCCACCCCGATCGATGAGCCACCCCTCCGGCGGCCACGGCGGACGGTTCGGGTCGAGGCCGGTCGACACCGCGGTGAGCTCGACCCCGTCGGGCAGGCCGCCCCCCTCCATCCACTCCACGAGCTCGGGTAGCTCCGCTTGGCAGGCAGGGCACCAGGAGGCCAGGAAGACGATCATCTCGGCCTCGGCGTCACCGATCGTGGTGGGATCGCCGTCGAAGTCGGCGCCGGCCACCACCGGGGCCGTCGTGCCGACAGCCGGGTCCTCACCCTCGGGCAGCACCGGGAGGACCTCACCCTCGATGGTCGGGTCGCCCGCGACCTCCTCGAGGGTGGGGCCGGTGTCGGACTCCAGCCCGAACGCCGCGAACAGCAACGCTGCGGCGACGACCGCCAGTCCGGCGTAGAGCAGCAGGGTGCGCGGGCTCGGCCCATCCGTCGTCGACTTCTTCGGTTGCTGGGCCACGGTGGGTCTCCTCGGGTGGCGCGTCTCGCGCGGTCAGGCGGGGTCGGTGGGGTGGGTCGCAGGGCCGGCGGCGGGGCGAGCCGCTAGCGTCAGCAGGGCGATCGCGACCGCGGCGGTCAGCGCCATGGCCGGCAGGGTGAGGAAGCCGAACTCCTCGACCCACCGGACCGCGCACGGGGCAGCGGGGTCGCACGCGCCACCGAGCGACGGGTTGCGTTCGATGATCAGGTGCCAGATCGACACCATCGATCCCAGCGCAGCGATCGGGACGACGTACCGCCAGACCTGGCCGTCTCGGCGCCAGGCGGCGATCCCGGTGATCACGACCAGGGGGTAGATGGCGATGCGCTGGTACCAGCACAGCAGGCACGGCGCGTAGTCCGCGACCTCCGACATCCACAGCGACCCCGCGGTGGTCATCGCGGCGATCGCCCACGCGCTCGGCAGCGCCACCTCGTCGCGGAGCCAGTCCGGCACACGACGGCGCACGAGGAGCACCAGGGTCGCGACGGCGATGACGAACGCGACGATGGTCAGCGCGCCCGCGAAGCGTTCGACGGCGGACTGCAACGGGACTCCGGATCAGGAAGACGGGAGGAGGGAGGAGGGAGGAGGGAGGAGGGAGGGAAGCATCCGGTGGATCCCACCGCACAGCGAGGGCCGGAGGGCCCGACCAGCAGGGACGTGGGACACCGGATCGACCGTGTGCTCCGAGGCACTCCGAGGCGCGGTGGCCTTGGAACGCCCAGGATCAGACCTGTCCGTGACCCTCGAGCGATCCGACCACGAGCCGGACCTCGCGGACCTGGTGGCCGCCGAGCACCTCGTTGGCGTTGGCCACCAACTGAGGGAGCAGGTAGCGCAGCTGGGTCGCCCAGGCCTGGGACTCGGCGCGGACCACCAGGGTCCCACCAGCGAGCCGCACCGGTTCGCAGCGCGCAGCCAGGTCCGGGCCGACGACCTCGTCCCACCGTTGCGATGCGGTAGCACCCGTCAGACGCTCCCCCCACCCACGTCGGGAGAGGAACTGCTGGAGCGCCTCCCCGATGGGAGCCGGTGCGGGGGTCCGAGCGAGCCCGGTCTCGTTGTCGTCCGCGACGGTCCACTCCGCATCCGGATCGGCCGGTGCCGGGTCGAAGCTCGCCCGCTCGAGCCGCGCCCGTGCCCGCGCCTGCTGGGCCCGCTTGCGGTCGTAGAGGTACATGTCCCGGTCCGCCGCACCAGCCTTGCGCGTCTCGGCCGTGGCACCGGACGCATCGGTGCGCTTCGGCGGCGCATCGGTCCGCTTCGGGGCATCCCGCGGCGCGTTGCGCCGACCGCCCCGTCCGGCGCCGCGGTCGCTGCGATCGCTCCACCGGCCCCCGCTCACGCGGCGCTCCCACGGACCGACAGGCGCGACAGCCCACCCTCGATGGCGACGTCCACACGCGTCCCGACGAGCGGGACGTCCTCCTCGACCGCTGCCGTGACCAGCACCTGATCGAACCCCTCGCAGGCTTCGGCCAGCTTGCCACGCCGCGTGGTGTCGAGCTCGGCGAAGACGTCGTCGAGCAGCACGACGGGCCGGTCCCCGACCTCGGCGAGCACGTCCTGGGTCGCGAGCTTGAGCGACAGGGCGAGGGACCAGGCCTCGCCGTGCGAGCTGTAGCCCCGCGAGAGCAGCGGACCGATCGTGAGCTCGAGGTCGTCGCGGTGCGGACCGACGAGGGTGATGCCACGGGCGCGCTCGTCATCGGCCACCTCGGCGAGCTTGTCGCGCATAGCATCGGCCAGGGGTGCGGTGTCGGGGACCCGGACGTCGCCGTCGACGACCGTCCCCACCGGCTCGTGTCCGTCGATCGCGATCCCCACCGATGACCGGTAGGTCAACCCGATCCGTTCCGGGCGGTCAGCGAGGTCGCGGTAGGCCTCATCGACGGGCCGAGCCAGAGCACGGACGGCAGCGATCCGTGCCGCCAGCAGCTGGGTACCGTGCACGACCAACTGCTCGGTCCACACCTCGAGCGTCGCGCTCGCCGCCTCCCGCGCGGAGGAGGACAAGGTCCGGGCCTGCTTGAGCAGCTGGTTGCGCTGGCGCAGCACCCGCTCGTACTCAGCTCGTGCCGAGGCGAACGCGGGCCGACGCTGGGCCAGCAGATCGTCGAGGAAGCGGCGACGCTCCGCCGGATCGCCCCGCACGATCGCGACGTCCTCAGGGGCGAACAGCACGACCCGGAGCACCCCGCTCGCGTCGGCTGCTCGTCTGACCTCTTGACCATCGACCTTCGTGCGGGTCCGCCGCCCGGTGCCGACCTCGAGCTCGATGGTGCGCCGCCGGCCCTCGTCGGTACGCAGCTCGCAGCGGATCACCCCGACGTCGGCGCCGGCTCGGACCAACGGTGCATCGGTGGCGACCCGGTGGGACCCACCGGTCCCGGCCCGCAGGACCGCCTCGAGCAGGTTGGTCTTGCCCTGCGCGTTCGGCCCCACCAGGACCGTGACCCCGGGTTCGAGCTCGAGACGTGCACGGTCGTAGCTGCGCACGTCCACCAGCTCGAGACGACGCAGGTGCACGAGGCGCTCCACGGCTCGGCTCGACCGGCCCGGGACGGACCGGGGGGCGGGTGGGTATCAGGACACCCGCATCGGCATCAGCAGGTAGGTGAAGTCGTCGGTGGTGTCATCGCCGTCGACGTGGGGCTTGAGGACCGCCGGCTTGAGCCCGTCACGTAGCTCGATGCGGATCCTGTCGGTGCCGGTCGCTTCGAGCCCCGCGAGGAGGAACCCCGGGTTGAAGGCGATGGTCAGCCCCTCGCCGTCGATCTCGGCCGGCAACGCTTCGGCGGCGTCACCGACCTCCTGGGACCCGGCCTGGAGGTCGACCGAGCCGTCGCCGAAGGTCAGGCTGATCGGGGTGTTGGCCTGCCCCATCGCGACGACGGCCACGCGCTGGAGGGCTTCGATGAGCGCGGCCCGTTCGACCACGACCGAGGTCTCGTGCGCGTCGGGCAGCAGCGCGCGGTAGTTCGGGAAGCTGCCCTCGATCAGGCGGGTGGTCAAGCGCCGGTCACCGAACAGGAACGACACCTGACCGGCCTCGAGCGCGACGGTGACGGCGCCACCGGCGTCGGATGCGGCCTTGGCGGCCTCCTGCAGGGCACGGGCGGGGACGAGCGCGGTTCCCTCGACGCCCTCCTCCCAGGTCAGCGATCGCACCGCCAGCCGGTAGCTATCGGTCGCAGCGGCGGTGAGGGAACCGCCCGCAGCCTCGAGCTGGACCCCGGTGAGCACCGGGCGGGCCTCGTCGGACGACGCAGCCCGAGCCACCTGGGCGACCAGCCGGGAGAAGGCGTCGGCCTTGACCACGCCCTGCGCGGCGTCCTCCGCGGGTTCGGGCAGGGCGGGGAAGTCGTCGACGGGCATGCCCCGGACGTGGAACGTTGCCCGTCCGCAGCTGATCTCGACACGGTCCGGTTCGCCCTTCACGTGCACCGGGGCGTCGGGGAACTTGGCCACCAGCTGGCTCAGCAGGCGGCCGGGGAGCAGCACGCGACCGGGTTGCTCGATGCGCACCGGGATGCGGATCTCGGCCGCGACCTCGAGGTCGGTGGCCCGACAGGTCAGCTTGCCGTCGGCTGCCTCGAGGAGCACCCCCGACAACGCCGGCAGCGTCACCCGGGCCCCGACGGTCCTGGTCGCCCAGGACACCGCGTCGGCGAACTCCGCACGCTCCGCGACCAGCTCCACGTTGCCGTTCCTTCGTCCGTCCGGAGTTCTCCACCGCTCTGGTGGTGAACCTCTCTTCAAACCTTCAGTTACGTCATACCCGTAGGGCCTGTGGAACCGTGGATGACCACGCATCTTCGCAGGTCAGAGCCGGTTCAGCCCCGTGGATGGTGTGTGCACGACCGCGGCCGTCCTCCACAGGGAGCGAAGTTACACCGCGGTACCTCCACCGAGGTGCGTCGTCGTCCACGGCTCCATCCACCGTCGGTCCACCGTCGGGCGGCGCGGCAGCGCGCTCGGCGTCCCCAGGGGATCGGCCGGCGTCCACCGCGTGTCCCCACGTCGTTCCCGTGGTCATCCACAGGTAGCTGTGGAAACTGTGGATGCTCGACACCGGCGTCAACTCCGTCTCGCGCGCATCTTGACCCGTCCCGTGAGCTCTTGGACCTGGTCGTAGATCGCTCGACGCTCCTGCATGAGGCCGGCGATCTTCTTGTTGGCGTGCATGACGGTGGTGTGGTCGCGGCCACCGAACGCCTTGCCGATGACCGGGAGGGAGAGGTCGGTGAGCTCGCGGGCGAGGTACATGGCGATCTGGCGCGCCGTGACCAGTTGACGGGTCCGCGAGGGTGAGCACAGGTCGGCGACGGTCAGCGAGAAGAAGTCCGACACCTCGTCCATGATGAGGCTGAGGCCGATCTCCTGCTCGCGGTCGTCGGGGAAGAGGTCCTTGAGCACGAGTTCGGCCATCTGCGCGTCCGGTGGGGCCTGCTGGAGGCTCGCGAACGCCGATACCCGGATGAGGGCGCCCTCGAGCTCCCGGATGTTGGACTGCACCTTCGAGGCGATGAGCTCGAGCACGTCCGGCGGCACCCCGAGTCGGTCGTTCTCGCACTTCTTGCGCAGGATGGCGATGCGGGTCTCGAGGTCGGGGGGCTGGACGTCGGTCATCAGGCCCCACTCGAAACGGCTGCGGAGCCGGTCCTCGAGCTGCGCGATCTGCTTGGGCGGCCGGTCGCTGGAGATGACGATCTGCTTCTCGGCGTTGTGCAGCGCGTTGA
>NZ_JBBEBZ010000177.1:0-2138 GCF_040882075.1 Nitriliruptor sp. | reverse complement strand
TGTCAACGCCGGGTTCAGTTGTCCGCTTTTCATCAGTTCGAGATGTCCCCTGATCATCAGTGGATGGGATCGGGTTCAGTGGTCTCGGTAGCGGTCTCCTCCTCGGGTTCTGATGTGGTTCGGGCCTTGCCTAGCAGCCCAGCCTTACGCTTTTCCTTAAGCCGATAGCTCTCGCCTTTGATGTTGACCGTGGTCGCGTGGTGCAGCAGTCGGTCGAGGATGGCGGTGGCCATCACCGAGTCGCCGAGCACCTCGCCCCAGTCGGCGAAGCCCTTGTTCGAGGTCAGGATCAGGCTCGCCTTCTCGTAGCGCCGGGTCACCAGCCGGAAGAACAGGCTGGCCTCGGTACGGTTCATCGGCAGATAGCCGAGCTCATCGAGGATGAGCACCTTGGGATAGGTCAGCTGCTGCAGCACCCGTTCCAGGCGCTGCTCGGCGCTGGCCTTCCGGAGGCGCGTGAGCAGCTCGTCGAGGGTCAGGAACATGACCCTGTGGCCGGCCTCGACGGCCTTGATGCCGAGCGCGATCGCCAGGTGCGTCTTGCCCACGCCGGGCGGGCCGAGGAATACGACGTTCTCACCGCGCTCGACGAACGCCAGGCCGGCGAGCTCGCGGATGACCTTGCGCTCGATGCCGGGCTGGAAGTTGAAGTCGAACGCCTCGAGGGTATGCACCGCGGGGAAGCGAGCCTGGCGCATGCGCGTCTCGGTTCCCCGCACGCGCCGTGACTGCCACTCGGCGCGCAGCGCCTCGGCCAGGAAGGCGCGATAGTCCAGGTCCTTCTTCGCGGCCTGCTCGCAGACGGTATCGAGCTGATCCGACAGGGCCTCCATCTTGAGCTTGTCCAGCAGGGTGGCCAGTTCCATCAGCCGATCTCCGCGTAGTAGTCGAGCGCGCGGGTCTGGACCCGCACCTGCTCCCACAGGGCGGCATGATGCTCGGCCACGGTGACCTGGCGCTGCTCGCCGGTCACCTGGCGGTGGCGAGCGACCACGGCGCCGTCGCGATTGGCCAGCTCCACCCAGCCGTCGAGCGTCACGCGCAGCGCCAGACGCTCGCCCACCAGATGGCCGGGCACGGAGTAGCGCACCCCGTCGACCGCGACATAGGCGTCGAGACTGACCGCCCGATGACCGTGATAGGCCGTATCGAAGCGATCCCGCGGCAGCGGCCCCAGATGGGCGCGCTCGCGCGCGAGGCGGTCGGTGACGCCCTCGCCGAGTTCGCGCACGAAGCGCTGGTTGGCCACGCCGTGGCACCAGGCTCGCAGGTGGGCGTTCAGGTCGTCCCAGCTGTCGAACGCCGGATCGCCGGCCAGGGCGTTGTCGGCGACGTAGCGCACCATGCGCTCGACCTTGCCCTTGGTCTGCGCCCGCCGCGGCCGGCAGGCCTTGGGCGTGAAGCCGTAGTGGCGTGCCAGCTCACGGAAGCGCGGATGGAACCGGGGGCGACCGTCGGTCCAGTCGAGGACCGCCGCCTTCTGGTTGTCGACGAGCACGCTCGCCGGCACGCCGCCGAAGGCCTCGAATGCCTGGATCAAAGCCTCGTAGGTGTGCTCGGCATCGCAGCGCGGCATCGCCACCACGTCGAGCGCACGGGCGTAACCGAGTACGTTGACCGCCAGGTAGGCCTTCTGGCGCACGCCGCCGATCTCCAGTCGGCGCTCGCCCCAGTCATGCTGCAGCTGCGCGCCCGGCGGCGTCTCGTAGCGCACGGTGCCGCCCGCCGGGCGCAGCGCTCGCCGGGGCTGGATGTACAGGCGCAGGATCGTGCGCCCGCCGTCGTAGCCGGCCGCCCGGATCCGGCGGAAGATCACCTCCGCGTTCCAGATGCCGTCGCGCAACAAGTCATCGACCTGGGCACGGTACGGATCGAGTTTGCTGGTGCGCCGCTTCGGCCGCGCTGGCGGCTCGCCGCCACGCTTGAGCGCCCGGCTTACCGTCTTCGGATGAACACCCAGTTCGGCCGCGATGTCCTTGACGAACATGCCCTGTAGCTTCTTCTCGCTTATCATGAGGTAGTCCCCTCGGGTCAGCATCTCCCTCTCCAGTGCGGTCACACTCGAAGAGGCGAGAATCGTTGGTCCGGGGGGACATCTCAACCTGATGATCGGGGGACTTTAAGCGCCGGTGCTAACA
>NZ_JBBEBZ010000176.1:0-2149 GCF_040882075.1 Nitriliruptor sp. | reverse complement strand
GACCCCGACCTGCTGGCCCGCACCCTGCCCGGCATCGCCGAGGTTGGCGGACCGATGCTCACCGCGGTGATGGGCGACCCCGACCGGTTCCGCAACGCTGCGGCGTTCAAGTCCTACCTCGGCCTGACCCCCAAAGCGTCCGAGACCGGCGAGTCCGACCGCAAGGGCCAACCGATGTCGAAGGCCGGCAACCGGCGGCGTAACTGTTCAGACCCTGGCGGTGCTTGACGAAGCGGAACGTCGGTGGATCTGGATCCAGGGGGTCAGGCTGCTGCGGCCAGGGGCCGGGGGGCGGTGGGCAGCCACGGGTCGCCGTTGAACGCCTGGGCGAGTGCGGTGAGCACGTGGATGCGGTTCTTGCGGATGGTGGAGATGTAGCTGCGCAGCGCACAGAACGTCTCGGCACCGGCCAGGGTCCGCCAGCCCCCGGAGATCTTCTGCTGCAACTTGATCATGCGGATATCACGCTCAGCGAGGTTGTTGTCGAACGGGACGGCGAAGTCGAAGGCGAAGCGCAGCACGTCGTCGCGGTAGTCATCGAGACGCCCGAGCAGGTTGGCGGCCTTGGACTTGGCGGTGCGTCCGCGTCTGCCTGATCGGGGTGGCGGGGGGTTGGCGGAGTGACCGGCGGCCACCGCCTTGGCGTAGCGGCCGACGATGCCTTCCAGCGTGGCCGGATCGAGCCGTACAGCCCCGCCGGTCTTGGCCGCATCGACGGCCGCGAGCGCGTCGCACAGCACCGTGGCCATGTCGATCGCCCAGCCCTGGCCGGGCTGTTCGGCCGCGGCGGTGAGCTCACGCAGGTGGTGGGCGTTGCACAGCCCATGGGCCAGACCGGGGTAGCGGCGGTAGGGCCGCCAGCCGTCGTGGACCGCGATCCCGACGAAATTGGCCAGCACCCCGGCAGCGTCCATCGCTTCGACGCCGCGCTTGGGATGAACCGTGTACAAAGTCCAGCGGTCGGTCGATGCCGAGTGCACCCAGTGAAGCCTGCCGGCCACCCGTGCACCCGTCTCGTCGAAGTGTGCCACCCCAGCGGCGGCCAGCCGAGTGCGGACCGCGTCGAGGAACGGGGTGACGCGGCCGGTGGCCTCGCTCATGATCGACGCCAACGTCCCTACCGACACCGGTGCGGCCAGCACATCAGAGAGCAGCTGTGCGGCACGGTCGTAGGGCAGATGCTGGTAGGCCAGCAGATACACCGCCAGGCCACGCACCTGCGGCCCGTAGCACGCCGGACCACGCGCGCCAGCCGGGAACTGCCCCGCGGTCACCGTCCCGCAACGGCAGCGTCGCTGCTCGACACGGTGCTCGGTGACCTCCAGCCGCAGCGGGGGGATGTCGAACACCTGACGGGCCTGGACCCCAGAAACCTCAGCATCGTGGAGGCCGGCGTCACACGAACCGCACGCCTGCGGGGCATGGACCACCACCGTGTCCGGGTCGGCCACCTTGGCCAGATGCTTGCCCGGTGCCCCGGGCTGCTTGCCCGGCTTGCGGCCCGAGGAGGTGCGCCGCGACTTGGGCGCAGGTTTGGCGTAGCCCTCCGACGACGGCGGCTTGGACGAGTTCCGCGGGTTCTGTTCCAGCCGCGCGACCAGCTCGGCCACCTGTTGGCGCAGCGCCGCGATCTCGACATCCTGCTCAGCGACACGAGCACGCAACGCGGCGTTCTCCGCCTCCAGCTCCGCGCGATCCACCCACCAGCTCCCGTCACTCACCAGCAACAGAAACAACATTAGCCACACCGTTGGCTTACACCGACGGAACCACCACCGCACCCCGTCCCGCTCAGACCTGAATAGTTACCCGGCGGCTACGCACCCAGCTGCAACGATCGGCCGAGACCGCCCGCCAGCTCGACCCCCAGCTCGCCGCGATCTACTACGACCAGATGGTCCACAAGGGCGCGGTCCACACCAAAGCGCTGTGCGTGGTCGCGGCCCGGCTCGCTGAACGGGCCTGGACCGTGATGCACCGCCGCCTCGCCTACGAGCTGCGCGATGTCGATGGCACCCCTGTCGACCGCGCGACCGCGAAGCAGATCATCGCCGAGCGCTACACCGTCCCCGACGACATCCGTCGCCGCCGACGCTCCAAGAAGACGGGCGGGAGGGCCCCTCACCAGGTCCTCGAAGGACGTGCATCA
>NZ_JBBEBZ010000175.1:0-68585 GCF_040882075.1 Nitriliruptor sp. | reverse complement strand
GTGTGGCGCCAGCGCTACGTAGGGACCCCGCAAGCCGAGGACTGGGCGGGCCGAGCCAGTAGGCAACGCCCGGAGTCACCAGGTCGCCGCGGCGGTTCTGGCCCGGTCACCGTGGGCCGGCCAAGCCGGCTTGTCAGCTCGGATCGTTGCCCACTACCGGCGAAGCTGAGAGCTCGTCGGCACCGTCCGCCAGCGCCGGGCGGTGGTCAGGAACGCGGGTCGTGCACAGTGCCGAGGAACAGAATGGTGCCGGTGTCGCGGTCGCTGACGGTGAACGCGAACGGCCGGTCCACCAGCAGCGGTGGTGGCCCCTCGGACTCCCTCATCACCCCGCCGGTGACGGCAGCAGCTTCGGTGCCCTCCTCGTCGACGCGGATGTAGGTCTTCTGCACGACCGTGTCCAACCACGGGTTGGCCGGGGACATCGGCGTGAAGTCCCCACCACCGAACGCCGAGACGATCCCGAGGTCCTGCAGCGCATCGTTGAGGGTCGCGTCCCACTCCAGCTCGAACCGTGGCAGCGCCAGCTGCGACGGCGTCGAGGACGCCAACTGGTCGACGGTTCCCTGCCAGGTGTCGGCGTCGAGCTGCCCCAGAAGGTCGTCGAGCACCATGCCCTCGTCGGGCAGCAGCACCTCCATCCCGAACCGCTCATCATCGCCGTAGGGCAGCCGGAACATCGTGAACCCCTCACCCCCTGCGGTTTCGACCTCCGGGTCCGAGCGGTACATCGTCGGCACCTCCACCTTGCTGCCGTCGGCCAGCGTGAACGGCGCGTCCCGTGTCTCAGCCTCGTCGAACGTGGTCGTCCAGGTCCCGAGGAAGTACACCGCGTTGAGCAGCACCAGCACCGCCTGCGGGTTCGGCAGGTCCAGGTCCTCGGCGATCTCCTCGATCAGCCCCTCGGTGCGGTCCTCGACCCAGTCGTCGATCCGATCGGCGCTCTGTTGCTCCCCAAGGTCCACCTCGTCCAGCGTGGCGCCGAACGTGTCCTGCACGAAGTCGATGTAGTCGTCCTCGAACGGGTAGCCCTCGGCCGCCCACAACGAGTTCGCGACCGACAACGTCACATCACTCGCGTCGGTGAGGTCGGCCAACAGCGCCGCGTAGCGCGTGTCTCGCGCCTCCTCCAGCCGCAGCACCTCGACCATCTCCTTCGCGGTCTCCCCTCCGCCGCCAGCCGCCACCATCGCCAGCAACACCGAGGCGGACAACGGCGAGGTCACCGTGTTCTGCCCCGGCTCGGCGACCGCACCGTGCAGATCGAACCCGAACGCGTTCACCCCCTCCGCGGCGGCGGCCGCCTCCTCGGGCGACAGGCTGCCCGCCAGCTCGGCGACGACCCCGTCACCAACCGACACTTGCGATGGGGCAGCATCAGCGCACGCCGCCAGGATCAGCGTCATCGCTCCCACACAGCTGACGAGCTTCGAGCGTTCCACCGTGTCACTCCTCCACGAGTAGCACGGTAGGACGTCGAGCTCAGCACGACAGTTCCGCACCGATCAGACCGCCCGAAGCAACGCAACCAACCTGGACAACACGCCGGTTCGCGCACGCCGTCGACGCGACGGGGAGCGCAGTTTCGGCGGGCCTTACGAAGAGGACGTGGGAAGATCGCTTCCGCCACCTCGTTGCTGAGCATGCCGCCCACAAGCGCCGGCGCGTTCTCGCTCGGAACGTGGGATCTTCATCCTTGTGCCAAGCCACCCCCGCTGTGGCGGTGATGTGGAGCAACGGCGCTCGGGCCGCATCCCTGATCCGGTCAGCCGGCGTCGAGCTCGAGGATCGGCGCCGCGTGCAGGATGGGGCGCAGCGGCGGGCGGTGCTCCCTGCCGGCGAGCTCGGCCTCCTCGCGGACGGCTCGGGCGTACACGTCGACCGTGGCAGCCGCGACGCTGCCCCACTCGTAGCGATCGGCGATGCGGGCGGTCGCGCGGGCGACCAACCGGTCGGCGAGCGTCCGGTCGCGCAGCACCGAGATCAGGGTCTCGGCGAGGTGTTCGGCGTCCTGGGGGGTGAAGCTCAGGCCGTGACCACCCGCGACGATCTCACGGAGACCGCCGGTGTCGCCGGCGACGACGGGGGTGCCGCACGCCATCGCCTCGACCGCGACCAGACCGAAGGGTTCGTAGATCGAGGGCGCGACGGCCACGTCGGCCGCGGCGTAGTGCAGGCGCAGCTCGTGATCCTCGAGGAAGCCGGTGAAGTGGACGTGTCGACGTAGACCCAGCTCACGGACCAGGCGGCGAAGCTCGTCGGAGTAGGTGCCGATCCCGGCGATGAAGAACTTGACCGGCCCCACGGCGGCCCGGACCTGCTCGAGCGCCTCGAGGACGGTCTGGACGCCCTTCTCGTACTCGAGCCGGCCGGCGAACAGGACCATCTTGGTCCGGGGTCCGATGAGCGTGCGACGGAAGGCGGTGACCTCGTCCTCGGGGAGGGCGAAGTCGCGGACCGCGACGCCGTTGGGCACGACGTCGACGCCGGCCTCGGGGAGCTGGAAGATGTCCTGGATCTGCTCGCGCATGTACTCGGAGCAGACGATGACCCGACGCGCCTCGTAGGTCAGCCACCACTCCACCTGGTGGATGAGCTTGTTCATCGGTCCCGGCAGCCACCCCTGGTGGCGGCCGTACTCGGTGGCGTGGATGGTGGCGACCAGCGGCAGTTCGAAGGCGTCCTTCAGCCCGGCGGCGGCGTAGGCCACGAGCCAATCGTGGGCGTGGACCACGTCGAAATCCTGGGCACGTACGAGCTTGGACGCGGCGGCGAGGGCGCGGTTGTTGAAGGCCAGGACCCACGGCACGAGGTCGGTGAAGGGGATGACGGGTGGCGCCTCGGGGACCCGGATCACGTGCACGCCCTCGAGCCACTCGTCGGCGGGGGCGGGCTGGTCAGGGTGGTCGCGCGTGACGACGTGGACCTCGTGGCCGGCGGCGACCAGGTTGCGCGCGAGCGCCGCGGCGTGACGGCCGAGCCCGCCCACCACGCGTGGTGGGTACTCCCAGGACAGCATCAGGACGCGCACGTGGGGCAGGGTCGCAGAGACCTGCTGCCCACCGCAAGGTGAGCCGCCTGCGCGAGCGAGGTACGGTGCGCGGGTCCCCGAAGGGCCGATGCGGCCCGTCCGCGAGGTGCTGCGTGCGCGTGCTCATCGTCTCCGAGGTCGCCGCCGAACGGCAGCGTGCTGCCAGCGCTCTGACGCTGCGTGAGGGCACCGAGATCGTCGAGTGCGACTCCGGTGAGGACGCGCGACGTCGCATCATCGACGGCGGCGACGTCGCCGTCGACGTCGTGATCGTCGACGGCGATCTGCAGCCGCGCGGCGGCTTCGCCGTGCTCTACGACCTGCGCGCCAAGTTCCAGCTCGCCGACCGTCCGATGCCGGCCACCATCGTGCTCACCGGTCGCGCGCAGGACCGGTTCCTCGTGGACTGGTCCGGTGCGGACCGGTCGATGTCCAAGCCCGTCGATCCGTTCGTCTTGGCCCGGGTCGTGGACGAGCTGGTCCCGGCGGACGTCACGGCCTGACCGGCGCGTCCTGATCGTCGGGACCGGAGCTCGTCGACGGAGCTTCTCCCGCGGTTAACCCGACGCGCCGCGCGACCTCGGCGACGTCGTCGGGGTCGGTCTCGAGGTGGCGGGCGATGCGTGCCCGGGTCGCGTAGACGTTGCTGCGGGACGTGCCGAGCCGTTCGGCGATGGTGCGTGGGGTGACACCGTCCGCGAGCAGCCCGGCCACGTGCCGTTGGCGTGGCGTCAGTCCGCTGGTCGGTGGCGGGGGAGGGGTGGGGGCCGGCGTCGGGATCGCCTCGAGCCGGGAGAAGCGCACCGTCGGTCCTTCGGAGCCGCGTCCGGCGTCGAGCTCGGCCAACCGCGACAGGAACGCGCGCCGCTGCGTGCGCCGGCGTTCGCGTTCCTGGTCGTCGGGCGGTTCGGCCGCGTGCGTGACCGCTCGCAGGAGGGTGGGGGCGTCGAACGGCTTGGTGAGGTACTGGACCGCCCCCGTCAGGTGGGCGCGGATCACGTCCTGCTCCGCCGAGAGCGCCGTCAGCATCACCACCGGGAGCTCACCGGCCGACGGATCCTCGGCGAGGGCCTCGAGCACCCCCCAGCCGTCGAGCCGGGGCATCATCACGTCGAGCACCACGACGTCCGGCCGCTCCTCGGCGATCAGCTCCAGGGCGGCGACACCGTCGGAGGCGGTGCGGGTGCGGTGACCGGCGGCCGAGAGGTTGGCCGCGACCAGCTCGATGAGGGCTGGTTCGTCGTCGACGATCAGGACGTCGAGTCGCGGCGATGTCGGTGTGTCCAACGCTTCCCCTCTGACGGTCGTGACCGTAGCTGACGGTCCGTCCACGAACCGGTGGAACGAGGACCTCGGGTAGCGTCGGCCCCTCGAAGACCGTCGAGCCAGGAGCCTCCGTGACCGAGCCTGCTCCCGTGCGCTGGCCCGCCGTCCTCGAGCACCTGCTCGCGGGCGATGATCTCGACGAGGCCACCGCTGTCGACGTCATGGGCGTCATCATGCGCGGCGAAGCCGAGGAGTCGCAGGTCGCCGCGTTGCTCGTGGCGCTGCGAGCCAAGGGCGAAGCACCGGCCGAGATCGCGGGGTTCGTCCGTGCCATGCTCGACGCGGCAGCCCCCATCGACCTGCCGGGCCCGTTGGTCGACACCTGCGGGACGGGCGGGGACGGAGCGGGCACGTTCAACGTCTCGACGATCGCCGCACTGGTCGTGGCAGCCGCTGGCGTCCGGGTCGCCAAGCACGGCAACCGCGCTGCCTCCGGCCGGTGCGGCTCCGCGGACCTGCTCGAGGCCTGGGGGGTGGCCATCGAGCTGCCGCCGGACGCCGTCGCCCGGACCGTGGACGAGCTCGGTATCGGGTTCCTGTACGCCAAGACCTTCCACCCGGCGATGCGGTTCGTCGGTCCGGTCCGTGCCCGGCTCGGCGTGCGGACCGTCTTCAACGTCCTCGGACCGCTGTCCAACCCGGCTGGGGCCGAGCACCAGGTCGTCGGCGTCGCCGACGCCCGGCTCGCGCCGGTCATGGCGGACGCGCTCGCGACGCTCGGCAAGCGGCACGCGCTGGTCTTCCGGGGCGATGACGGGCTCGACGAGGTGACCACGACCGGTCCGTCGCAGGTCTGGGAGGTGCGCGACGGGGGGGTGACCACCTGGAGGCTCGACCCGGCCGATCTGGGTGTGGCGCGCGCGACGCTCGCCGACCTCACCGGTGGAGGCGTCGAGGAGAACGTCGCCATCGCGGACCGCATCCTCGGCGGCCAGGCGGGGGCCCCGAGCGACCTGGTCGCGATCAACGCCGCCGCCGCGCTGTACGCGGCCGACGCGGTCCCGGACCTGGCCACCGGCCTCGATCGCGCCCGCGCGGTGCTCGACGAGGGTTCCGCGCTGGCGCTGCGTGACCGTTGGGTCGCACGGTCCCGTGAGCTCGCGGCCGGGCAGCGGACGTGACCGCCGACGCTCCGGACCGATCGAGCCACCGCATCGATGCGGAGGCACGCCCCTACGACCCGGACCAGCTCCCCCGCAAGGACGAGGTCGCCTTCGATGCCTTCCTGGACCTCGACCTGCGGGTCGGTCGGGTGACGAACGTGCAGCCGTTCCCGGAGGCCCGCGACCCGGCGTGGAAGCTGACCGTCGACTTCGGGCCGCTCATCGGTGAGCTGCGGACGTCGGCGAAGGTGACCGAGTACCCGGCGGAGGAGCTGGTCGGGCGCCAGGTGGTGGGAGCCATCAACCTCGGTCGCAAGCGCATCGCCGGCTTCGTCAGCGAGTTCCTCGTCCTCGGCGGGCTCGAGGCCGACGGTCGGGTCCGGTTGCTCGCTCCCGACGCGGATCTGCCGCCAGGGTCGGTGGTGGCATGAACGCGGGACCGGGGGGTGCGGACGGTGGCGAGGCTCCGTTCGTCCTCGACCGGGAACCCTTCGCCGGGTTCGAGGTCGCGGTGCTCCTCGACCGGCGGGCCTACGCGGCGGGCGAACCGGTGCGTATCACCGTGACGGCCGCCAACCGCGGCGACGCCTTCGTCGAGCACCGCTACCCGGGGTGGCAGCGCTACGTCCTGTCGGTGCGCGATGAGCTCCACCGGGTCGTGGCCGACGATCGGATCGAGCGCCACGCCGACGGCGAAGCGCTCGATCGTTTCGCGCCGGGTCAGCTGCTGATCCAGCCGACCTACTGGGACCAGACCGGCGGGCCGGTCGTCGCTGCCTGGGCCGCCGAGGCGTCCGGGCCCCGCGTGCCCCCGGGTCGTTACCGCGTCCGGGTGACCTGGCTGGGTCGTGAAGCGGGTCACCGCAGCGAGCTCCCGGACGCGTGGAGCCACTGGTTCGAGCTGGTCTGAACCCGTCAGCGAGTGTCGATGGAGACCCAACGCGGCGACCGTGACAACACGGCGGTTCCCGCCTGGTCGGCCCCTCGGACACCCGGAGCCCATCCGATCGGTGCGCCCGACCCACCGGGGTGCTCGTGTGGCGCCAGCGCCACGTCAGGACCCCGCGAGCCCGACCGATGGGTGCGCGCCGGCCTACCGGGGCGCTGGCGTGGCGCCAGCGCCACGTAGGGACCCCGCAAGCCGAGGACTGGGCGGGCCGCGCCAGTAGGCAACGCCCGGCATCACCAGACGACTGCGGCGGCGCTCTCGCCCGGTCGAGTGGTCCTCGGCCCGACGTGCACGGAACACGCGCAGGCGCCGGTTACGTGCGCCGGCTCCACTTCAGAAGAACGCCGTGTCACCCTGCGGTGTGTCAGCTGACCGTCCCCGCGGCTTCGTCCCGCCGTCGGACCTTCGCACCGGCGAGCAGCTGGTGGTCCCGACGGACCTGCCGATCCACCCGCTGTGCTTCGGCACGGGTCTCCGCCAGGGCGCGGCCCCCGTGGAGCGGTTCGGCCCACCCCTCGCTGCAGGCCACGATCCGCACACCGGGACGATCGAGCCACGCGAGGATGAGACGGCGTTCCTCGGCGTCGTGGGGATCTGGAACCTCGGTGTCGAGGCTCGGCGCTGGCGCCGCTGCCGCCGCGATGGCGTCGATCGGGCGGCCGTCATCGAGGGGTGCCGCCGTTGCCACGAGGCGTCCCCGGGCGATCACCACGACCTCCACGGTCGGCGGCCGCTCGTCGCTGCCGGGGCACCGCCGTGCCACGACGAGGTGGTCCACGGTCGCGAGCGCCGACAGCCTGCGGTGCTCCTCGAGCGTGCGAGCGAGGATGTGCAGCCGTTGTCGCAGCATCCCGGCCCGTTCGAACCGCCCGCCCGCTGCGACCTCGACCATGCGCTCACGGAGGGGGTCGATCAGGTGGCCGGGATCGTCGAGCGCGGCGTGGAAGCGTTCGACCACCTCGGCGTAGGCGTCCGTGCTCTGCGACCCGTCGCACGGAGCGCCGCACCGGCCGAGCTCCTTGAGCACGCAGGCGGGGTGGTCCTGGGCGACGCGCAGTCGCCCGGTGCAGGTGCGCAGCGGGATGACCTCGTGGATCGCCTCGAGCAGCGACTCCGCGACCCGCCTCGAACCGATGGGACCGATCGTGCGCGCGTGTGCAGCGCGAGGTTCGCGGACGATGGACAGCCGGGGGAGCGCCTCGGCCGTGAGGGCGATGTGGACCCCGCGCTTCGGGTGCCGCGACCGTCGGTTGTAGCGAGGAGCGTGCGCGTGGATCGCCCGCACCTCGACGACCTCGGCCTCGAGCAACGTCGGGGTGGTCGTCCAGCGGACCTCCGCCGTCTCGCGCACGAGGTCGGCGGTGCGTCGCCGCGGGTCCTGGCCGAAGTAGGTCCGCAGCCGGGACCGCAGATCGGTCGCCTTGCCGACGTAGAGGACCTCGCCCCGCTCGTCGAGGAAGCGGTAGACGCCGGAGGTGCGGGGAGCGTCGCGCACGAGCCCGACGCGGCGGTAGGCCTTCTCGGACGTCGACCGGGACAGGTCACGGAGGTCCTCGAGCGTCGTCGCGCCGTAGGTCCCCGCGCGCTCGATCAGCCCGTGCAGCACGTCGACCGTCGCCCGCGCGTCGTGCAGCGCCCGGTGGTCGGGGACGGTCCGGCTGGCGAAGTGGCGAGCCAGCGTGCCGAGCCGGCGGTCGCGGACCTCGTCGGCGACGAGGCGTCGGGCGAGACGCGCGGTGTCGACCACGACGGGCTCGAACGCGCCGTAGTCGAGCCGTTCGGACTCGGCCCGGAGGAACGAGACGTCGAAGCTGGCGTTGTGGGCGACGAGGACCGCGTCACCGAGGAAGCTCAGGACGGTCGGGAACACGGCCTCGACCGGCGGTGCATCGCGGACCATCGCGTCGTTGATGCCCGTGACGGCCACCACGCCGGCGGGGATCGGACGGCCCGGGTGCACGAGGGTCTGCAGTTCGCCGAGCACCTCGCCACCGCGGACCTTGACGGCTCCGACCTCGGTGATGCGGTCACGTCCGGGGGACAGGCCCGTCGTCTCGAGGTCGAGCACCACGAAGGTGACGTCGATCAGCGGCGTCCCGAGCTGGTCGAAGCTCGGCTGGTGCGCCGCGGCGGCGGTGGCGCTGGTCACGGTCGGCTCCCGGTCGAACGCGCGTTCGTGCGAACGTGCGTTCTACCAGGTGACCGTGACGCGGCCGGTCACGCGGGGCCGAGCGGCCGCTGGCGTCCAGCGACGCTCAGGCAGCGTCCCGACGCCGGGCTCGGACCATGCGCTTGCGGTCCTGCTCACGCACACCGCCCCAGACGCCGTACTGCTCGCGGGTCGTGATGGCGTGCTCCAGGCAGGGTTCGCGGACCGGGCAGGTCTCGCAGACGGCGACCGCGTCGAGCTGGCTCGCCTCGTCGACGGCGAAGAACACCTCGAGGTCCAGCTCGCGGCAGGCCGCGTCGGCGCGCCAGTCGTCGGAAGGCTCGGTGGACAGGGGGAAGGGGCTGGAGGACACGGAACGACCTTACGAGGGTGGGGAGCGTGGAGCGCCGGGGGCAGGCGCGGACCAGGTCAGGCGGCGCGGATCAGACGAGGCGGCGCGGGACCCGGACCGGGACCGGGAAGGTTCAGGGGCATGGCGCCCGGCCGGAACCGGTCGTCCGACCAGGGTCGGACACCCGTCCGTCGCCCCCGCGCGGTCCGGAACGAGCGACGCACTACCGTTCCGGTCACCGTCGACCGAGGAAGACCCGTGCCCGCTGCACCGCCCGTCCCCACCCGCCGCGATCGGCGTGAGGACCTGCTGGCGGCCGCGGCGCGTCGGTTCGTCGCGGTCGGGATCCGTCGGACGACGATGGAGGACGTCGCGCGGGAAGCTCGCGCCGGCAAGGCCACCCTCTACCGGCACTTCGCCAACAAGGACGCGGTGATCGACGCGTTGCTCGAGCGCGAGGCCGCGCGGTTCGAGCGCCGTCTGCGCGCCGCCGCCGATGAGCACGAGGCCGCCGCCGATCGCATCGAGGCCGCGTTCCTCGTCGGGGTGCGGTTCTTCGTCGACCACCCGGTCATGGCCAAGGGGCGCGACGAGGAGCCCGGCATCGTGCTGCCCCGCATCACCGCGAAGGCGGGTCCGGTCGTCAGCCGCGGGCTCGGGCTGTTCACCGATCTGATCGCCGACGGCGTCGAACGTGGGGAGCTGCGTGACGTCGATCCGCCGGCTGCGGCCGAGGTGATCGTGCGGCTCATCCTGAGCTACTTCAGCTTCCCGCCGATGTACGTCGCGGTCGACGATCCGGTCGAGGCCCGGGCCTTCGCCCACGCGCTCGTCGCCGGTGGCCTGCGAGCGCCCGCGCACGTGTGACGTCGCGGGTCAGGCGCGCTGGCAGGACGGGCAGTGCGTCGTGCCGCGCTGGGCCACGACGCTCCGGCGCATCGGGGTGCCGCAGCGGTTGCACGGCAGGTCGCCCTGGCCGTACGCGTCGAGGAAGTCGGCGTTGCGCCCGCTCTCGCCGGTGACCATCTGGTAGTCGCGGAAGGTGGTGCCCTCACGCTCGATGGACGCCGCGAGGACCTCCCGGATCGCGGCGTGGAGGGCCAACGCCCGCGCGCGTCCGACGCGGCGTGAGGCGGGGTGGATACGTGCCCGCCACAGCGCTTCGTCGGCGTAGATGTTCCCGACGCCGGCCACGAGCCGTTGCCCGAGCAGCGCGGCCTTCACCGGGGCGGACGTGCGGGCGAGGGCCGCGGCGAACGCGTCCGGGTCGAAGTCGTCGGAGAGCGGCTCGGGACCGAGCGTGACCAGCGTCGGCACCCGGCCGGTGTAGTCCCCGGCGGGGACCACCGAGACGCGACCGAACCGGCGTGGGTCGCGGAAGCGCAGGTCGCGGCCGTCGTCGAGGGTGAAGCGTGCCCGCACGTGGTCGGTGGCGTCGTCCGCCGGGGTCCGCGCCGGATCGGATGCCGCGAACCGGAACGAACCGGTCATCCCGAGGTGCAGCACGAGCTCGAGCGGCCGACCGTCCTCCGGAGATCCCGCGCCCTCGAGCGGGCACAGCAGGTACTTGCCGCGACGCGTCACGGCGGCGATGCGGTGGCCTTCGAGCCACCCGACGTCGCTGAACCGCTGCTGCGGGTGCGGGTCCCACCAGACGTCCACGACGAGCCGGCCGGCGAGCTCGGGGTGGAGCTGGCGGCGGACGGACTCGACCTCGGGCAGCTCGGGCACGAACGGCTCACCGGTACATCGACGACCCCTCGACGGTACCGGCGTGCCGGGGTGCGGCCGTTACGCTCGACGCCACCGAGAGAGGACGAGGGACGTGGTCGACGACCGGGATCGCCGCCCCGACGGACGCCCCGAGAACGCGCGTCCGCGGGACCGAACCGGTCGTCCGTTGCCGTACGGGACGACCGACGTGCCCGTCACCGAGGAGCACGAGCCGGTCACCGTCGAGGAAGCGCTCCTGCTCGGGGTCGGGCTCTGGAACGACGAGCGGTTGTTCGAGGCCCACGAGTGCCTCGAACACGTCTGGCACGCCGCGCCGGACGCCGACCGTGACCTGTGGCAGGGTGTGATCCAGGTCGCGGTCGCGGGGGTGCACCTCCAGCGCGGCAACCTCGACGGCGCCGTCCGCACCCTCGACAAGGCGCACCGCCGGCTCACGCCCTACCCGGACGTGCACCGCGGCATCGACGTGGAGCAGCTCGTGGTCTTCTGCGAGGGTGCGGCGGTGGCGCTGCGCGACCCCGGTGCCGTCATCGAGGTCGGTTTCCCCGAGTTCCCCGCCATGGACGACGGTCCCTGGTTCACCCCCGACCCGTCCGCCCTCGAACCGCCCTCGCGTCCGACGCCCGTCCCCGGCCCGGTCTGGGACCGGCCACCCCGCGGTGACGGACGGACGCCCCCCGACCCCCGGAGCGATGAACGATGAGCGACGACCTGACCGTCGACGGTGCGACGACCGACGGCCCACTGGCGGGCGGCCTCGAGCCCGGGGCCCGGTTCCGCTGCGACCAGTGTGGCAACGTGACGCGCTTCGACGTGATCGCGTCGGAGCGGACGCGGCGCTACCTGCACTTCGACCTCGGCGGCAGCTCGGCCGTGGACGAGGAGGAGGTCCTCGAGCGCACCGTCGAGTCGGTCACCTGCCGGTGGTGCGGGCGCGACGATGCGGTGCGGGTCGAGCCGGCACCGGCCGGAGCGGACCCGGTCGCCCCGGCGTGAACGATCGGCAGGGGCCGGATCCGGTTCCCGGTCAGCCGGCGCCGATCCCGCCACCTCGTCCCGCGGTCCTCGCGGCGCTGCCGAGCGACGCCTGGGCGTGGCTGCTCCCGCACGTCAGGGCCGCGCTCCACGACCTCGCCGACGCCGAGGTGACCGGCGCCGTCCGCCGTCTGCGCGCGGCACCGACCAGCCGGCTCGCCGGCGGCCGGGTGCGCCACGAGCTCGACGCGATGCTCACCGAGGGCGGATCGCTGTGGCAGCACGTCGTGGAGCGGGTGCGGGCCGCCGACCGGCCACCGGCTGCGGTGGCGGCGTTGCTCGACCCTCGCACGCTGAGCCCCGCACCGGTCACGGCCGCCGAAGCGACGTCCCCGGCCGATGGTCGTGACCAGCGGGAGGAGCGGTCGGCCGCACGGGCTCGCGAACGATCGCGTGCTCTGCGAACCGAGCGTGACGAGCTCCGCCGCCAGCTCGACGGCGCGACCGCCCGAGCATCCGCGGCGGAGAAGGAGCGTGGCTCGCTCGAGCGGGAGCTCGCCGTGGTGCGGGAGGAGCTCGCCCAGCTGCGCGCCGAGCTCGAGGACGCCGTCGCCGAACGCGACCGTGCGGTCGAGCGGGAGGGACGCAGACGCGAGTCCGAGCTGCGCGAGCTGACCGCGACCGTGTCGCAGCTGCGGCGAGACGAGGCCGAGCGGCTGGCCGCACGGCGGCGCCGGGAGGAAGCGGAGCAGCAGCAGGCTGAACGGGCCCGGCTCGCCGCGACCCGGGAGGTCGCCGAGCACCGCAGCAGCGGCACGACGCGGTTGGAGCCAGGTCGTCCCAGCCGCCTGCCGCAGGACGTCGCTCCCGGCACGACCGAAGCCGCCGAGCTGCTGCTCCACGCCGGCCGGCTGGTGCTGGTCGACGGGTACAACGTGACCAAGCAGCACCGTTCCGAGCTCGATCTCGAGGGGCAGCGCACGTGGTTGGTGCGGACGCTCGCGACCCTGGCTGCGCGACGTCGCGTGCGTCCGGTGGTCGTCTTCGACGGACAGCAGGCGGGCGCATCGCGCCCGCCGTCCGGGTCGCGCGAGGTGCGCGTGGTGTTCACCCCCGCGGGCGTCACGGCCGACGACGAGCTGGTCCTGGCCGTCGAAGCCACCGACGAGCCGGTCGTGGTCGTCACCGACGACCGTGAGCTGAGCGAGCGGCTCCGGACCAGCGGCGCGGACGTGGTCGGGACCCGCTCCTTCCTCGGGGTGACCCGGACCGCGTGAGCGCTGTCGGTCGCTGGCGTTGCTAGCGTGCGTCCGGGCCCGGGAGGGGAGCGCCCCTGGTCCCCAGCGTGGCGCGCTGACCGCGTCCTCCGGCAGGAACCGCCGTGATCGAGCTGCACCTCATCGGCTACACCGCGGACGGCGAGCGGCTGGTCCTCGATCTCGACCCCGACGGCGAGGGTCGGTACGCGGTGCCGATCGACCCCGATCTGCTGGCGACCATCGAGCAGCTCCGCGACGTCCGGGTGCACGAGGGGTTGCCCGTGGACCCGCGTCCCGAAGCCCGACCGAGCGACCCGGCGACGCCCCCCGAGCCCGAGCCTGGACCCGAGCCGGCCGCGGGCGATCCGCCGCCGGCCGCGGGCGATCCGCCGCCGGCATCGGTCGATCTGCCGCCGGCGGCATCGGTCGACCTGCCGCCGGCACCGGCTGAGCCGCCGCCGGCACCGGCTGAGCCGCCGCCGGTCCCACGCTGGTCGCAGCCGCCGCAGGTCAACGGTGATCGGCCCGCGGGCGGTCCCCGACCGGTCCCGGCGCCGCGACGTGTCTCGTCGTCCCGCCCGTCCGGCCGCCCGACGGCACGTGCCGGCCGAACGACGTCGTCCGGGCGTTCCGGAGCGCTCGACGACACCGGCGAGATCGAGCCGATCGTCGTGCCGGACGGACCGTCGCAGACCCCGGACGGACGTCACGAGCACCGCCCATCGTCCTCGGCCGTACCGCACGCGCAGCTCAGCCCCGCCGAGATCCAGGCCCAGCTGCGGTCGGGCCGATCGGTCCGCGCGGTGGCGACCGAGGCCGGCACGGACCGTGCGTGGATCGAGCGCTGGTTGCCACCGATCGTCGCCGAGCGCGAACGCATGCTGGCCGAGGCCCGCAGGCGCCGTCTCGACGTCCCGCGCGCCCGCGCCCTCGGTGGGGCCGTCGACCGCTCGCTGTCCGAGCGCGGGGTGACACCCGAGGAGGCCACGTGGTCGGCCTCGCGACGCGCTGACGGGCGTTGGCGGATCAGCGTCCGGTTCGACGACCGTGGTCGGGCGCGGACGGCGACGTGGGTGATGGACCCCGCCGAGGATCGGCTGCAGGCCGCATCCCCGCTGGCCGAGGAGCTCGCAGGACCGGGTCGGCGACCGGCGCAGCGGCGCCGGTGACCGCCGACGGAGGTGGTGCGCCAGCCAGCGCGGGTGTCGACGGTGTGCTGTCACCGCGCGAGGACACCGAACCGCCCGCGCAGGTCCGGATCTGGGCGGCGGTCGCGGTCGGCCTGGCGTTGGTCGGCGTGGCGGCGACGATCTGGCGGCCGGTCGCCCCGCGGCTGCCGTCGGAGCTGCCACCACAGGCGAGCTTCGACGCCGCGCTCCTGGCCACCATCGACCGCTACCGGACCCCCCGGGTGTGGCTGGCACCGGTCGTGACCGCGCTCGCGGTCCTGGTCCCGGCCGCCATCGCATCGTCGTCCGGCGCCGCGAGGTTGGCGACGTTCCTGACCGGCGACCGCACGCGTGCCGCATGGCGCGGCGGCGTCGTCGCCGCCTGCATCGCCGCCGTGACGTGGCTGGTCGCGTTGCCGATCGTCGCCTGGGTCGGCCTGGTGCACGAGGGGCGCTGGGGCTTCCGCACGAGCACCTCGCTCGGGTGGTTCCGCGATCAGGTCCTCGTCGCGGGCGGCCGGTGGCTGGCGGTCGGGATCGGCGTCGTGGCGCTGCTCGCGGCGCGGGACCGGTGGCCGCGGAGCTGGCCCTACCGCCTCACCCTGGCGGCGACCGTCGCCGCGCTGGTGCTGGTCGTGGTCCACCCGATCGTGCTACAGCCGCTGCTCCTGCGCACCGAGCCGCTGCCCGCAGGTCCGGCCCGGGACGCCATCGAGGACATCCTCGCGGGAGCTGGCCACGCAGCGACCCCGGTCCTCGTCGCCGACGCCAGCCGCCGCACGACGCGGGTCAACGCGATGGTCACCGGGCTCGGACCGACCGAGCGGGTCATCGTGTACGACACGCTGCTCGAGCTCCCCGCCGCGCAGGTCGCTGCGGTCGTGGCGCACGAGCTGGCCCACCGCGAGCACGCCGATGTCCTGCGGGGCACCGCCCTCACCGCCGTCGCGGCGCTCGTCGGGCTGCTGGCGCTCCGTGCGGTCGTCGACGCCCCCGCGTCACGGCGTCGCACGCGGGCCCGCTCCGCGGGCGACCCACGCCTCGTCCCGCTCATCGTCGCGGTGGCGGCGGTGCTCGAGCTCGTGGGTACGCCGGTCGGTGCGGCGGTGTCCCGCCGGGTCGAGGCCGCCGCCGACCACCGTGCCCTCGAGCTCGGCACCGACCCGGCTGAGCTGGTGCGGACCGTGCGGACCTTCGTGGTGCGTGACCTGGCCATCCCCGAGCCGGAGCGCCCGATCCAGCTGCTGTACGGCACCCACCCGTCGCCGTCACAGCGGCTGCGTGCCGCCGCCGCAGCTGCGGAAGCCCGGGGCACCTCGCTGCCGAGCATCGAGGACCTCCAGCGTGAGGAACGCACGCTCCGCCACCCGCTCGCCCCGATCCCGGACACCGGCACGGGAGGAGACCGATGAGGGTGCTGTGGGTGACCAACGATCTGCCGCCGCGCGCCGGCGGCATCGAGCAGTTCGTCGGCAACCTGCTCGACCGGGTCCACCCGAGCTCGACGCTCGTGATCGGCCCAGCTGGAGCGGGCGACGACGAGCAGCGCGCACACGATGCCGCCCAGCCCTACCGGACGGTCCGAGCACCCGGTGCCGTGCAGCCCACGCCCGCCATCCGCCGCCTCGTCCTGGACGCCGCCCGCGAGCACCGGGCCCAGGTCGTCGTGCTCGGCGCCTCCTGGCCGCTCGGTGAGCTCGCGCCGCGGATCGAGCGGGAGCTCCGGATCCCGGTGGTCGCCATCTCCCACGGGCTCGAAGCCGGGCTCGCGAGCGTCGGCCTCGGTCACCTCGTGCGCCGAGCGACGCGTGGTCTGGCGGCCCTGACCACCATCTCCGACTGGGCCGAGGATCGGCTGCTCCCGCACGTGCGCGCCGACCGGGTGGTGCGGATCCCCCCCGGCGTGGACGTCGACCGGTTCCGACCGGACGTCGACGGGACCGCTCTGCGTCGTGCGTGGGGGGTCCCGGACGACGCCCCGCTCGTCGGCTGTGTCAGCCGGCTCGTGCCCCGCAAGGGTCAGGATCGGTTGCTCGCGGTGTGGCCGGAGGTCCGCGCGCGCCACCCGATGGCGCACCTGGCGCTGGTCGGCGAGGGGCCGCTCGCCGACGACCTCGCTGGAGCGGCTGCAGCGCTCGGATCCGACGCCGGCGTCGTGCTCCCGGGGCGCGTCGCGTGGGACGACCTCCCGGCGGCGCACGCCGCGGCGGACGTGTTCGCGATGCCCTGCCGTACGCGGCTGCTCGGCACCGACGTGGAGGGGCTCGGCATCGTCTACCTCGAAGCACAGGCGGTCGGACGCCCCGCCATCGCGGGCCGCTCCGGCGGCGCGCCTGAGGCGGTGCAGGACGGTGTCACGGGCACGGTGGTCGACGGCCGCGACGACGGTGCGCTGGTCGCTGCGCTCGACCGGTGGCTCGCCGATCCGGACGGCCGAGCTCGTGCCGGTGCCGCCGGTCGGGCGTGGGTCGAGCAGGCGTGGGCGTGGGCGGCCATCGCCGACCGTTTCGCGACCTTGCTCGACGAGGTCGTCGCCGAGCACGCCGGCCGCCGCGTCAGCCCGCCGCGTCCGGGAGGGTGACGGTGACCGCCACCGGTAGGTGATCCGACGCCGTGGAGGTCCCGATGTACGGGTCGGTCGTCGTCAGATCCGATGTGACGAGGATGTGGTCGATCCGTCGCTCCGGCGCGTCGGCCGGGTACGTCGGGGCGCCTCCGGGGACGGCGTCCTCGAGGAAGCGCAGCGGTTCGAGGTCGGGTGTGTCGAACGCGGCGTTGAGGTCACCGAGCAGCGCGACCGGCCACCCGCGGCTGCGGAGACGGGCAACCTCGGCGGCGAGCGAGCGCGCCTGGAGCGCCCGGACCGTCCCGTCCGCTGCCACGTGGTGGAGGTGGGTCCCGACGAGGGCGAGCTCCCCGGCACCGGTGTCCGCCACGGCGCTCACGTAGGAGCGTTGCATCGCGGCACCCCCGCTCGGGAGCGCGACGGTCCGTACGTCCCGTAGCGGGAGCCGGCTGAGGATCGCGTTGCCCCAGACGTCGTCGGCTGCCGGCGCGAACGTGGCCTCCATCCCCGTCGCTTCCCGCAACAGACGGAGCAGGTCCTGGCCGCCCTCGAGCAGCCACCCGCGATCGACCTCGTTGAGGACGACCATGTCAGCGTCGGTGGCGGCGATCGTCTCGGCGAGGGCCACCACGTCGAACCGGCCACCGATGCTGTAGCCCATGTGGACGTTGTAGATCGCGAGCCGGACCGTGGCGTCGCTCGTGGTGGCGCGCGGCGGGGGAGGCGACGGGGGGCTGGTCGCCGCACCGATGGCGCCGACGAGGACGAGCGCCCCCGCAGCGGCGACCAGCCCCCGCAGCGGGACGTGACGGACGCGGTGCAGGGTGCGCCCGTCCCGGGCAGCCGCGATCGCGATGGAGCCGAGACCCACCGCGGCGGCGATCAGGAGCACCTGGTTGTCGAACGGGAGGGGCAGCTCGTACGCGGCGTAGTAGCCGAAACCGAGCAGCAGGAAGAGCAGGAGCGAGCCCGCCGCGGCCGATCCGCGCCGCCGTGGACCGGAATCGCCGGGGGTGGTGCCGGGGGCGCCGAGCACGAGCCCGATCGCGACCGGGAGCCCGAGCTGGGCGAGCGCCGACCCGAGTCCGATGGGCCGCACCGCGCCGACGGTGCACAGGACGACCAGGATGGCGCCGAGGGAGCCAGCGATCGGCGCTCCGAGCACCGGACCCACCGCCGCGGCGACGACGGCGCCAGCGGCAGCGAGCGCGAGCAGCAGCGTCGCCCCCCTGGGGCCGACACCGGCGGCGAGCTCGAGGCGGGAGGGGACGGCGACCAGGACCCCCGTGAGGACGATGGCTGGTCCGACCGCGAGCCACGGCCACGCCGCGCCGCGGGTCCAGACGGGGGACACCTCGCCGTCGGCATCGACCGGGCTCGGCCACCACAACGGGACCCGACGTGCCCGCTCGGCGACGAGGATGGTGCCGGCCGCGACGATCACGACGGCGAGCGCCGCGACGATCCCGTCCCGCCACAGCAGGTGGACGGTGCCGAAGCCGGTGTGCAGCACGGTCTCGATCCCGAAGCCGAGGATCACCCCGACCCGTGCGAGGTGGCCGCTCGGTCCGCCAGCCGCGAGCGCGACGAGGGCCACGCTGGCGCCGACGAAGCAGAGGCTGGCGAGGTAGAGCTGTGGCTGGCCGCCGTCGGTGAACTGCAGGGCCACCCGCGCGACCATCGCGACCACGACGCCACCGCGCCACAGGTCCCGGGTGTCGAGGTGTCGGGCGGTCAACGCGACGGCCATCGGGACCAGGAACCACGCGAACGCGAACAGACCGAGCTGCGTCGCCGGCGTCGAGCCGGCGTCGCCGTACACGTGCATGACCGAGGGCAACCACACCCGCAGGACGCTGACCAGGGCCACCGTGACCAGGGCGGCGCCGGCTACGAGCCAGCCGCGGTGCGCCCAACGAGCGGGACGACCGTCGTCCTGGCGGGTCTCTGGGCGCGAGCCGGTTGCGACGGACACGGGCGACCTCCGGGGCCGCGGACGGCCCGCGGCTGACCCCGTCCGTCCGGACGGTGTCCGCGGCGATGCTACGCGCCGCAGGCGTCACGGGGGGCAGTTCGCGCCGGCTAGGTTCCGCGGGAGGATCGACGAGACGGGAGAGGGCCGTGGCGGACGCGCTGGTCACCATCGAGGGAGCGGAGCCGTGGTCGGCGACCGGCTCGGGTGAGCACGCCCGGACCGGGGTGGTGGTGCTGCACGGGTTCACCGGCAACCCGAACTCCACCCGACCGCTCGGACAGCGTCTCGGTGCCGAGGGCTACCAGGTCGAGGTGCCCCGGCTGCCGGGGCACGGCACCGACGTCCGCGACCTCGGGCGCACCCGGTACGCCGACTGGGCGGCCGCCGCCGAGGAGGTCGTCGAACAGGTCGCGAGCAGGTCCGACCGGCTCGTGCTGATCGGGCTGTCGATGGGGGGCACGCTGACCCTCGACATCGCCAGCCGGCGCCAGGACCTGGTCGACGCGGCGGTCGTCATCAACCCCCAGATCCTCACACCCGAGCAGCTGCTGGCCAAGCTCGCGCCCCTGCTCCAGCACGTGCTGCCGTACGTGCCACGCGACGCGGCCGGGTTGCCGTCGGACGACATCGCTCGCCCGTCGGCGGATGAGCGGGCCTACGCGAAGGTGTCGGCCAAGGCGGCGCAGTCGTTGATCCGTGAGCTGCCGCGCGTGCGGTCGCAGCTGCCGCAGCTCACCCAGCCGCTGCTGGTCGCCTACTCGCCCCAGGACCACTCCGTGCCGCCGAAGAACGCCAAGGCCCTGCGTGAGCTGATCGGTTCCGAGGGGCAGGTCACCGAGCTCGAGCTGACCCGCTCCTACCACGTGGCCACCCTGGACTACGACGCGCCGCTCCTCGAGGCCGAGATCCTGCGCTTCATCGGTGAGGTGGCGGCGGGCGCGACGTCGTGAGCGTCGGCGTCGCGATCCACGTCGACGACGACGGGTTCGTCAGGGCGCCGGCACCGCTGGTCTACCGTCGGTTGACGCACGTGCTGGCCTGGCCGCAGTGGTGGCCCGGGGTGCGCGTCGAGCAGCGTCCCCCGGAGCTCGCCCCGGGGGCTCCCGCAGGCGCTGAGCCCGACGAGGTGGTGGCCCTCGAGCTCGCGGGCGCGCCGGGCCGGCGCGTCCGCCTGACCGCGCGGCTGCACGACTGGCGGCTCGACGCGGGGTTCGCGCTCGACCTGCGTGGTGACCTCGAGGGCCGCGCGGAGTTCTGGCTCGAACCCGGGTACGGCGGCACGGTGATCCACCACCTGGTCATCGCGACCAGCGCCCACCCGCGACCGCTCGAGGTG
Source organism: Nitriliruptor sp. (assembly GCF_040882075.1). Classification (NCBI taxonomy): domain Bacteria; kingdom Bacillati; phylum Actinomycetota; class Nitriliruptoria; order Nitriliruptorales; family Nitriliruptoraceae; genus Nitriliruptor; species Nitriliruptor sp. The sequence continues at coordinate 48,661 of NZ_JBBEBZ010000175.1, read as the reverse complement.
CACACCGACCACCGCCGTGCCCTCCGGCGCGGTCTGTGGGCGCTCAAGGACCTGCTCGAACTCGAGGTGCGCACCGGCGCTGGGCTGCTGCCGTGACGCTGCGGTGAGGTGTCCGACCTGCGGTGCGCGCAACGCCACCACGGCGGCGTGGTGCACCCAGTGCTACGCCGACCTGCGCCCACCTCCGCCCCCGTCGCCGCCACGGTCACCGGGCGAGGCGGCTCCGGGTGGATCCGCTCCGGCCGTCGACACGCCCGAGGCTGCGGCGCCGGGTGACGTCGGTGCGGACGACGACGTGGCGGGGGACGACGCCCCTGACGACGTCGCGACCGAGGGACCATCGACCGTCGAGGTCGAGGGGCTCGACGTCCGCACGGTGGACGGCGAGGTGGAGTGGCGCTGCCACACCTGCGAGGGCTGGTCCCCGCTGACCACGGACCGGTGCCTGATCTGCAGCAGCCCCCGCACGGGCTTCGGGGACCCGCCGCCCCGCCCCGATGTCGCTCCCGGCGATCGCGCGCGGTTGCTCGTCGCCAGCGTGCTGTTGCCGGGTCTCGGTCACCTGTTCGCACGGCGGTCCGGGACGGGTGTCGCGCGTGCGGTGCTGTACCTGAGCTGGCTCGCCGGTGGGGCCGCGCTCGGTCGAGCGGCCAGCGGCAGCGGTGCCAGCGTGCTGCCAGCCGTCCCACTGCTGCTCGGTGCCGGGGTGCTCTGGGCCGGCACGCTGGCGGACGCCACGACCCTCGGGTCGGGACGGGAGGTGCTCGGTCCTCGCGTGTTGGCCATCCTCACCGCGAGCGTGATCGGCGCGCTCGTCCTGGCCCTCGCGGCCACGGCGTCGACGTCGGCTCCGGCGGCGTAGCGGCTAGCCTCCGACGGTCCGGCCGCTGCCACCGGCACCCCGTCCACGGAGCCCCCTGCTGTCCCGCCACGCCGCTCCCCGCGTCCTCTTGTTCACCGGCAAGGGTGGCGTCGGCAAGACCTCCGTGGCTGCGGCGACGGCCATCCGCGCTGCGGCGCGTGGGGATCGCGTCCTCGTGACGTCGACCGACCCCGCGCACTCGCTCGCCGACGCGCTCGACCAACCGGTCGGCGACCACCCCACCCGGGTTCCCCTGCCGGACGGCGGCGACCTCGATGCGCAGCAGATCGACGCGCAGCAGCGTCTGGAGCGTCACTGGCGCGAGGTCCGCGACTACCTGGTCAGCTTGCTCGCCTGGGGCGGCGTCGGTGACGTCGAGGCCGAGGAGTTGGTCCTCCTGCCCGGGCTCGACGAGCTGTTCGCGCTGGTCGATCTTCGCGGTCAGGTCGACGGCGGACGCTACGACCTGATCGTCGTCGACTGCGCTCCGACGGCCGAGACGCTCCGTCTGCTGAGCTTGCCGGACGCCTTGCGGTGGTACGTCGATCGCGTCCTCGGTCCCGGCCGCCGTGTCGCCCGGGCGGTCCGGCCGCTCCAACGTGCACGTGGCGCCGCTGGCCTGCCCGTCCCCGAGGACGACGTCTTCGGCGCCGTCGAACGCGTCCACGCCGACCTCGCTGCGGTCCACGAGATGCTCCAGGACCCGGCCCGATCCTCGATCCGGCTGGTGGCCAACCCCGAGCGGCTGATCGTCGCCGAGACGCAGCGGACCGCCACCTCCCTGTCGCTGTTCGGCTACGCGGTCGACGCGCTGGTCGTCAACCGCATGCTCCCCGACGAGGTGACCGATCCCTACCTCGCCCGGTGGAAGCAGCGGCAGGCCGAACACCTGACGACGATCCGCGACGCGTTCGCGCCCACCCCGGTGCTGACCGCGCCGCTGTTCGAGGACGAGCTCGACGGCGTCGCCGGCCTCGCTGGCCTCGCTGACGCCCTGTACGGCGACATCGACGAGCGGGCCGTGCTCGGCGACGGTCGTCCCGTCACCGTGGTGGCCGACGGCGATGACCGCGTGCTGCGCCTCGCGCTGCCCTTCGCTGCTCGCGACGAGGTCGACCTGCACCGGCGCGGCACCGATCTGCACCTGTCGGTCGCGGGCGTCCGTCGGACGGTGGCGCTCCCGGCGGCGTTGCAGCGACGTGAGGTCGGCGCGGCTCGGTTCGTCGACGGGTACCTCGAGATCCGGTTCGTCACGGTCGACGACCGGCCCCTGGCGACCTCGGCAGGCACGACGTGAGCGCCGCCGAACGTCCCTGGTGGGCGAGCGAGGGCGACGCACCGGTCGACGACGTGGACCCGGTCGAGGCGCACCGTCGTGCCCGACGGCCGTCGTCCGAGCCGCCCGGGCCGGACGACGACGGCAGCTGGTGGGTACCGGCGTCCGAAGCCGTCACGCGGCTGGTACGGGATCTGACCGCGTCGGCGACCGCATCGCCCCCGCGCGGCCTGGCTGACGACCTCTTCGGAGGTGACGACCGCACGACCACGGACGATCCGGAACGTCCGCGCACGAGCGGTGGCGGTGGCGGCGACGGCCCCGACGGGCACACCGTCGACGCCTGCGGGATCTGTCCGATCTGCGTCGGCCTCCGAGCGCTCGGGGACGCCCGACCCGATCTCGTGGTGCACCTCGCCGAAGCCGCCCGACAGCTCGCGCTCGCCGTCCGCACGGTCGTCGACGCCGCCGCCGATGGGGACGAGGCTACGGCGGACCGATCGGGAGCCGCGTCCGGCCGCCGATCGCGTCGCGACGGGTTGCAGCACATCGACCTCGACGAGGACTGACGCGGGCCGGCGTGCCCTCGCCGGTCGCGCCCCCGTCCGCCCCCGTCCGACCCCGTCCGACCACGACGCGAGGAGCTCCCGTGACCGCCGCCGCGCTCGGTATCGACGTCGGAGGCACGAAGCTCGTCGCGGCGACGGTCGACGCCGACGGCCGGATCCTCGACCGGCGCCGGCAGGTGACGCCCGCCCGCGACGCGGACCAGCTCGTCGCCCGTCTGCAGGAGCTCATCGCCGAGCTCGCCGGAGGCGGGCTGCCGGTCGGGGTCGGAGTCGCCGGCATGGTCGACCCGCAGGGTCGCGTGCGGTACGGGCCGAACATCGGCGTGCGCGACCTTCCCCTCGCCGAGCTCCTCGCCGACGCCGCCGGTGGTGTCGTGGCCGTGGTCAACGACGCCAACGCCGCCACCCTCGGTGAGCAGCGTGCCGGTGCGGCGCGGGGACGCGACGAGGTCGTGATGTTCACCCTCGGGACGGGTGTCGGGGGAGGGGTCGTCTCGGGTGGGCAGCTGCGCCAGGGGGCGCACGGGTTCGGGGGTGAGCTCGGTCACGTCATCGTCGAGGAGGGCGGGCGACCGTGTCCGTGCGGGAACCGGGGCTGCATCGAGGCGTACGCGTCCGGTACGGCGATCGCGCTGGCGGCCCGCGATCGCCTCGTGGACCCCGATCGGCCCTCGACGCTGCGGGATGCCACGGACCTGACCGGCCGCGCGGTGACCGAGGCGGCGCAGGTCGGGGACGCGCTCGCGCAGAGCGTGCTCGTCGACGTCGGACGCTGGCTCGGCGTCGCCGCGGCCAGCGTCGTCAACGCCCTCGACCCGGAGGTGATCCTGATCGGCGGCGGCGCGGCGGAAGCGACCGCACCCTGGGTGCTGCCGGCCGCGGAACGGGCCCTCGGTGAGCGTGTGCTCGGCAGGAACCTGCGACCGCTGCCGCCGTTCGAGCTGGCCACGCTCGGCGACGATGCCGGGATGGTCGGGGCGGCGATGCTCGCCCTCGGCCGTGCCGACGACCCGACCGAGGAGTCCCGGTGAGCTTCCCGCGCCAGCACGCTCGCACCCGTCGGTTCACCCTCGGTGTGCCGCGGAGCTTCGTCATCGCGCCGGGTGGCGAACGGGTGCTGTTCCTGCGGGCCGCGGGACCGGAGGACCCGATCACCTCGCTGTGGGAGCTCGACCTCGGGACCGGCAGCGAACGTCGTGTGCTCGACGCGGCCGAGCTCGGTGCCGACGACGCGGACCTGTCCGCCGAGGAGCGAGCTCGCCGGGAACGGGCACGCGAGCTCGCCGGCGGCATCACCGCCTACGCGACGGACCGTGACGTCCAGCTCGTGGCCACCAGCGTCGGTGGTCGGCTCCACACCGTCGACCTGCGGACGGGTGCGGTCGTCGCCCACCCGACCGCGGGCCCGGCGTTCGATCCCCGGCTGTCCCCGGACGGCCGCCGCATCACCTACGTCAGCGACGACGCGCTGCACCTCGTCGAGCTGGTCGCGGGTCCGGGTTCGCCCGGTGTGACCCGCCCGCTCGTGGTCGAGAGCGGTGTCGCGTGGGGCCGGGCGGAGTTCATCGCTGCCGAGGAGATGGGCCGCGGTCGCGGCCACTGGTGGGGCGCGGACGGCGACCACATCGCCGTCTGCCGCGTCGATGAGTTCGACGTGGCCGCCTGGCACCTCGGCGACCCCGGCACGCCAGGCACCCCGCCACCGACCATCCGCTACCCGGCAGCCGGCACCGCTGACGCCGACGTCCGGCTCGCCGTGCTGTCGACCGAGGGCGGACGGCGCATCGACGTCGACTGGGACCGCGACCGGTTCCCCTACCTCGCACGGGTGTCGTGGGGCGACGGCCCGTTCACCCTCCAGGTGCAGTCCCGCGACCAGCGTTCGGCACGCGTGCTCACCGTCGATCCGGCCACGGGCCGCACGACCTGCGTCCGCGAGCTCGACGACGAGGCGTGGATCGAGCTGGTCCCTGGCAGCCCGACGTGGGCGGGCTCGCGGCTCGTGACCGTCGAGGACGTCGCGACGCACGGGGTCGACGGATCGCGCGCCCTGCTGCTGGACGGTGACGTGGTCAGCCCGCCGGGCCTCCAGGTCCGTTCGGTGGTCCACGCCGACGAGACCTCCGTGACGGTGACCGCGTCGGACGTCGATCCGACCCAGGTGCACGTGTGGCGCTGGACGTCCGACGGCACGTGGGACCCGGTCACCGAGCACGATCCGGGGGTGCACGCCGCCACCGCGTCGGCGTCGGTCCAGGTCACCAGCAGCGCGGGCTTGGACCGCCCCACGCTGCACGTGACGGTGTCGTGGTCCGTCGACGGCGGAGCGACGCAGCAGCACGAGCTCGCGTCGCTCGCGGCCGTCCCGTCCCTCACCCCGCGTGTCGAGCTGCTCGAGCTCGGACCCCGACGGCTCCGAGCCGCGCTGCTGCGCCCCAGCGGCGACGACGGCACCACGCCGTTGCCGGTCCTGCTCGACCCGTACGGCGGCCCCCACGCCCAGCGGGTGCTGCAGGCGGGCGGGGCGTTCCTGACCTCGCAGTGGTTCGCCGACCAGGGGTTCGCCGTCCTGGTCGTCGACGGCCGGGGCACGCCCGGGCGCGGCCCGGCCTTCGAGCGCGCGGTCCAGGGCGATCTGGCCACGCCCGTCCTCGACGACCAGCTCGATGCGCTCGCGGCCGCTGCCGAGCACGAACCGCGGCTCGACCTGTCCCGGGTGGCGGTGCGCGGGTGGAGCTTCGGCGGTTACCTCGCGGCCCTCGCGGTGCAGCGCCGACCGGACGCGATCCGGGCGGCGATCGCCGGGGCGCCGGTCACCGACTGGCACCTGTACGACACCCACTACACCGAGCGCTACCTCGGGCATCCTGACGCATCCCCCGAGGCCTACGAGGTGTCGTCGCTCGTGGACGCGGATGGACGGTTGCTCGGCGCGGTCGAGCCGGCCGTGGGCTCTCCGCCACCCGAGCTGCTGCTGATCCACGGCCTCGCGGACGACAACGTGGTCGCGGCACACGCCGTGCGGCTGTCGGCGGCGCTCCTGGCGGCCGGTCGACGCCACCGGTTCGTCCCGCTGTCCGGCGTCACGCACGTCGCCGGTCAGGAGGACGTCGCGGAGCGGCTGCTGCAGCTCCAGGCGGCGTTCCTCCACGAGGTGCTCGCGACCGGCGGTGGCTGACGGCGACGGGCGGACGGCGTCAGCCGCCGCGCTGCGCCTGCTTGCCGAGCAGCCACACGACCGCACCGATCGTGACCGCGAGCACGAACGTCGACGTCGGCGGACCGATGATGACCGCGAGGACGAACCCGGCGATCACCAACGCGGCGGGGCGACCGAACCGGCGCGCCTCCGAGGCCGTGCCCGCCCGCTGCGGCCGACGTTCCGAGCGCTGTGCTTTGGCCGCACGCTTCGGGCCACGGGTCCCCGCGGGGTCCTCGACGGCCCGCAGACGGCGGCCCTTGTTCGGGGAGGACGGCCGGGCGGCTTGCGCGATGGTGTCCATCTGCGCCACGAGGGTGGCGTGCGCCTGATCGCCCTCGTCGTCGGGGACGATCACGTGCACCCCGTCACGCGCGCGACGAGCCTCCGGGTGCAGCCCAGCGGTGTGCAGGACCTCGAGGAGGACGGTGGCCTGCTCCGCAGGCCAGGTGCCGAGATCGGCGGCCACGACGCTCCCTCCACGTTCCCCCGGCGGCCATCCGCCGGGGTCCCTTCGACCGGTGCGCCTCGTCGCTGCACGGGGCGGTACCGAGCCGTGCGGGCCACGGTTCCCACCGCACCCCGTCCGGTCCGACCACGCAGACGTGTCGACGCCCACGAGGCCGGGTGCGTAGGCTAACCCCGACGGACCGATCGTCGCCGCACGGGAGCGGGCGGACGGTCGGTCCGAGCGACGAGGAGCCGAGCGTGGCGGGACTGGCCGATGCACCGCGCATGTACCGCGCGTTGAAGAAGGTCCTGCCCCCGATCACCGACCGGTACTTCCCGGTCCGGGTCGAGGGTCTCGACAACGTGCCCGAGGTCGAGCCGGTCATCCTGGCGATCAACCACCTGTCGTTCATCGACTCCATCCTCGTGCCCATCGCCATCGAGCGACCGGTCTACTACCTCGGCAAGGCGGACTACTGGGATTCGTGGAAGACCCGGTGGTTCTTCGAGGGGACCGGGGTCGTGCCGGTGAGGCGCACCGGTGATGGCAGCGGCGATGCCGCGCTCGCGACCGGCGTCGAGATCCTCAACCGAGGTGACCTGCTCGGCATCTACCCCGAGGGGACCCGGAGTCCCGATGGTCGGCTGTACCGCGGCAAGACCGGACCGGTCCGGATGGCGCTCGAGGCCGGCGTGCGCATCGTGCCCGTCGCGGTCGAAGGGACCGACCGCGCCATGCCGACCGGCTCCTACCTGCCGAAGCGGCGCCCGATCACGATCCGCTACGGGCAGCCGCTCGACCTGTCGCGCTTCGCGGACCGCAGGGACGATCCGTTCGTGCTGCGCTCGGCCACCGACGAGCTGATGTTCGAGATCATGCTGCTGTCCGGCCAGGAGTACGTCGACGAGTACGCGTCGAAGGTCAAGTCGGGCTCGGTCAAGCTCGGTGAGGACGCCGACGGTGGCACGACGGTCGAGATCGACGGGGCCGAGAAGTCACGGTCGACGCGCCGCGCGGGCTGAGACGCTGGTCTAGGCGCGGTCTAGGCGTGGTCTAGGCGTCCGGCTGCAGGTCGACGCTGGCCGAGTTGATGCAGTAGCGCAGCCCTGTCGGCTGGTCCGGTGCGTCGTCGAAGACGTGCCCGAGGTGCCCCCCGCAGGCGGTGCAGACCACCTCGGTGCGGCGCATGCCGAGCGACTGGTCCTCGACCTCACCGACGGCGTCACCGTCGACGGGGGCGGAGAAGCTCGGCCAGCCGCAGTGCGCGTCGAACTTCGTCTCGGAGGAGAACAGCGGCGTCCCACACCCCGCGCAGCGGTAGGTGCCCTCGTCGGTGGCGTCCCAGTACGCGCCCGTGAAGGGCCGTTCGGTGCCCTTCTCCCGCAGGACCGCGTACTGCTCGGGGGAGAGGCGCTCACGCCACTGCTCGTCGGTGAGGGTCACGCGCTCTGGCACCTGCGGGCTCCTTCTCGCTCCGGTCCCGCGAGGGTACGGACCCGTCAGGGTGTCGCCGCCGTCAACGCTTCGAGGTGGTCGGCGACCGCCGGCGCGAGCACGACCTGGTGGCCGCGCAGCAGACAGCGAGCGAACTGCACCACCACCTGGGCAGGGTCGGGGTCCGGGTCGAACGTGACCGCCCGGCGAGCGACCAGGAGGCGCAGCGCATCCGCGCTCGGACCCTCGGGCCAGCCGACGGGCACGGGGTCCTCGAAGCGGGCCACACCGTCGGCGCCCCGGCCGTAGGGGTGGATCGTCCCATCGCAGCGAGGTTCGCCGGGTCCGTGCCCGTCGATCTCGAGGACGGTCAGGACCGTGTGGCGGAGGTCGACGTCCTCCACCACGGGCGGGACGGGGTCGTCGATCGACCACGCTCGTCCCGGGAGCGCCAGGACGAAGCGGTCGGCGCCGAGGGGCAGCAGCAGCGCCGCCAGCTCGACGAGCGGGCCGGTCAGCTCGTGCGGCGCGAACGGGCGGAGTCCGACGATGGCGAGCCCCTCGTCGCCCGCGTAGGCCGCCAGCGTCGGTGCCGGCGGGAGCCCGTCGTCGAGCGCTGCCGTGGCGAGCGCGAGCAAGCGCTCGGTCGCGGTGTCCCAGGTGGTCACGTGCGTCCCGTTCCGTCACACCGGACGACCGTCGCCCGCGTCCGGTGCACCGTGCCAGCCCGCCGGGGCACGGGCCCGCCGGGTCCGTCCGCGCCTGTGGACGACGCAGCCCGTCGCGCCGTCAGCCCTCGGTGACGTGGGCCCACCCGCGGCTGCGGTCGACCGCAGCCCGCCACCCGTCGAGCAACCGGCGCCGGGTGGCTTCGTCCATCGTGGGCGAGAACCGGGCGTCCTCCTGCCAGACCTGCGCGAGCTCGTCGGTCGAGGCCCACACCCCGCACCCGAGCCCGGCGAGGAACGCCGCGCCGAGCACGGTCGTCTCGGCGTTGCGCGGCCGCAGGACGTCGACGCCGAGGACGTCGGCTTGGAACCGGCACAGCAGGTCGTTGGCTGCAGCACCGCCGTCGACCCGCAGCTCCTGCAGGTCGTGCTTGGCCTCGCGCTCCATCAGCTCGGCCACGTCGACGGTCTGGTAGGCCATCGCCTCGAGGGCGGCGCGTGCGAGGTGGGCGCGGCCGGTCCCGCGGGTCAGACCGACGATGGTGCCCCGGGCGTACTGGTCCCAGTGGGGAGCCCCGAGGCCAGCGAACGCGGGGACGAGGTAGACTCCTTCGTTGCCGTCCGGCAGCTGCGCGGCGAGCTGCTCGGTCTCGGCCGCTTCGTCGATGATCCCGAGCCCGTCACGCAGCCACTGCACCGACGCGCCCGTGACGAAGATCGCGCCCTCGAGGACGTAGGTCGGTTCGCCGTCGATCTGCCAACCGACCGAGGTCAGGAGGCCGTGCTGGCTCTCGACCGCGTCGGCACCGGTGTTCAGCAGCAGGAACGACCCCGTGCCGTAGGTGTTCTTCGACGTGCCGGGTGACCAGCACCCCTGCCCGAACAGGGCCGCCTGCTGGTCGCCGGCGATCCCCGTGATGGGTGCCTCGATCCCGAGGAACTCGGATGGGTCGGTCGTCCCGAACGTTCCGGCCGAGTCCCGGACCTCGGGGAGCACCGCGGCGGGCACGTCGAGCAGCCGGCACATCGCGTCGGACCAGCCGCCCTCGCGGACGTCGTAGAGCATGGTCCGCGACGCGTTCGAGGGTTCGGTGACGTGCTCGCGCCCCCCGGTCATCCGTGCCACGAGCCAGGTGTCCATCGTGCCGAACGCGAGATCGCCCGCGTCCGCCCGGTCGCGGGCACCGTCCACCGCGTCGAGGGTCCAGGCGATCTTGGTCCCTGAGAAGTAGGCGTCGGCCACCAGACCCGTGCACCGGCGGATCGCGTCGGCGTGCCCGGCGGCCTTCAGCTGGTCGCACGTGGCGGAGGTCCGGCGGTCCTGCCAGACGATGGCGCGGTGCACCGGAGCCAGCGTCGAACGGTCCCACAGCACGGTGGTCTCGCGCTGGTTGGTGATCCCGATGGCCGTCACCTCGTCAGGCCGCGTGTCCGCGTCCTCGAGGGCCGCGCGGGTCGCTTCGAGCGTGGCCTGCCAGATCTCGTCGGCGTCGTGTTCGACCCACCCGGGACGGGGGAAGTGCTGCTCGAACTCGCGGTACCCGCTGCCGACGATGCCGCCGTCGCCGTCGATCAGGAACCCGCGCACGCCGGTCGTGCCCTCGTCGATGGCCAGGATGCGGACGGTCACGGCGAGCTCCGGCGGGTGGTGTCGGGGTGCGGTGAGGCTAGTCGTGGGTAGGGTGCCGCCGACCGCGTGACCGACAGCCAGAGGACGAGCCACCGATGGTCTGCCGCATCGGGATCCTGACCGGCGGCGGCGACTGTCCCGGCCTGAACGCCGCGATCCGCGCCATCGTGCGGCGCGCCGACCGGTCCCACTCGATCACCTACGGCTTCAAGTCGGGCTGGAAGGGTGTGCTCGAGGGGCAGGTCGAGCAGCTCACGGTGGCGTCGACCCGGGGGCTGCTCCACCGGGGCGGCACGATGCTCGGTACCTCCCGGGTCGACCCCTACCGGGAACCCGACGGGGTCGAGCGCATCCGCGACGCGCTCGAGGTCCACCGGCTCGACGGCCTGATCGTCATCGGCGGCGAGGGGACGCTGTCCGCGTCCCGGCACCTGTGGGAGGACGAGGAGATCCCGATCATCGGTATCCCGAAGACCATCGACAACGACGTCGGTGGGACCGACCTCACCATCGGGTTCCTGACCGCCGTCCGGACCGCGACCGAGGCGGTCGATCGGCTGCACTCGACCGCGGAGTCGCACAACCGTGTGATGGTGCTCGAGGTGATGGGGCGCCACGCGGGCTGGATCGCCACCTACGCCGGGATGGCCGGAGGGGCAGACGCGATCCTGGTCCCCGAGGTGCCGTTCGACATCGACGCCGTCGGTCGCCACCTCAAGCACCGTGCCGGGGTCGGGCGCGACTTCTCCATCGTGGTCGTCGCCGAAGGCGCGCTGCCGCAGCCTGGCACCATGGAGCTCGCCGAGCCGCCGAAGGACGAGTTCGGTCGGCCACGGCTCGGGGGTATCGGCCACACGATCGCCCACGAGATCGAGACCCGGACCGGGTTCCCGGCCCGGGTCACCATCCTCGGACACGTGCAGCGCGGCGGGTCGCCGACGCCGATGGATCGGGTCCTCGCGACCCAGATGGGCGTGCGCGCCGCGGAGCTGGCGATGGACGGTGCCTGGGGGACGATGACCGCGTACCGCAACTTCGGGGTCGTGCCGGTCTCGCTCGCGGAGGCCACCGAGCACCTCAAGATGGTCCCGGCCGACCTGTTCGCGGTCGCCGAGACGTTCTTCGGGTGATGGCCGGCCCGCCCCCGCTCCAGCTCGCCATCGACGTCGCGGTGGCGGCCGGGACGCTGCTCGCCGACTTCGCCGGCCGTCGCCGCGACGGTGCCGACATCGGTGTCGAGACCAAGTCGACGGCGACCGACCCCGTCAGCGAGGCGGACCGGGCGGCCGAACGGTTGATCGCCGAACGGCTGCTCACCGCTCGTCCGGACGATGGGCTCCTCGGCGAGGAGGGCCAAGCACCGCGTGCGGGCACCTCCGGCTACCGCTGGGTGGTCGACCCCCTCGACGGCACCGTGAACTTCCTCTACGACCGACCCGCCTGGTGCGTGTCGATCGCGTGCGAGGACGACCGCGGCTCGGTGGTGGGTGTGGTCCACGCACCGGTCCTCGGGGAGACCTGGGTCGCCGAACGTGGCGGTGGCGCACGCCGGCTGGAGGACGATCGCCCGCTGCAGGTCAGCTCGGTCTCCACCCTCGCGCAGGCCCTGGTGGCGACCGGGTTCGCCTACGACGCCGACGTGCGGGCCCAGCAGGGCACCGAGGGAGCGGACCTCGTGGCCCGCGTCCGCGACGTCCGCCGGGACGGCTCGGCTGCCCTCGACCTCGCCGGGGTCGCTGCGGGCCGGGTCGACGGCTACCTCGAGCACGGTCTGCAGCCCTGGGACCTGGCAGCGGGGTCGTTGCTGGTGACCGAAGCGGGCGGGTGCGTCACGCTGGTCGAACGGGAGCTCGCCGGGCAGGTGCTCGACGGGATCGTGGCCGGTGGGTCCGCGGTCCACGACCTGTTGCTCGACTGGGAGGTCGCGCGCCGATGACCGAACTCGTGGACCTGCGCAGCGACACCGTCACCCGTCCCACCGCCGGGATGCGTCGGGCGATGGCCGACGCCGAGGTGGGCGACGACGTCTACGGCGAGGACCCCACCGTCCGCGCCCTCGAGCGTGAGGTCGCCGACCGGTTCGGTCGTCAGGCCGCCGTCCTGACCCCGTCCGGCGTGATGGCGACCCAGATCCTGCTGCGGGCGCTCACCACCCCGGGCAGCGAGGTGGTGTGCGAGTCGGACGCCCACATCGTCGCCTACGAGGCGGGCGCCGCTGCCATCAACGCGCAGGTGCAGTTCCGCACCGTCGACGGCGACCGTGGCCGGCTCGACGCGGACACCGTCCGAGCCGCGCTCCGGCCGGCCGCCTTCCCTTACACCGAGGTGGCGGCGATCAGCGTCGAGGAGACCACCAACCGCGGGGGAGGGGCGATCCACGGGCTCGAACGGCTCCGCGCGCTGCGAGCGATCGCCGACGAGCGCGGGCTCGCTCTCCACGGTGACGGCGCTCGGCTGTGGCACGCGCTGGTGGCGACCGGGCAGGATCCGACCGAGGTCGGGCGCACCTTCACCGCGTTCAGCGTGTGCCTGTCGAAGGGGCTCGGCGCCCCGGTCGGTTCCCTCGCGATCGGGGACGCGGACACCATCGAGGTGGCGCGTGCCTGGCGCCGCCGGTTCGGTGGGGCGATGCGCCAGGCCGGGGTCCTCGCCGCGGCCGGCCGGTACGCGCTCGAACACCACCTCGACCGCCTGGCCGACGATCACGCCAACGCCCGCCACCTGGCCACCCGGCTCGCCGAGGCGGTACCGGACGCCGTGGACCTCGGCGAGGTCGAGACCAACCTGGTCTATGTCCGCACCGGCGGGCGTCCGGCCGGCGAGGTGATCGAGGTGCTCGCGGCACGGGGGATCCGGATCGGGGCGATGGGCCCGCACCTGCTGCGCGCGGTGACCCACCTCGACGTCGATCGTGACGGCATCGACCGCGCTGTCGACGCGCTGATCGCCGAACTCACCCCCTGATGAGTCAACGACGTGCATGTTGCGCGTGCGGCGGTTCCCCACCGGCCCGCGGACGACCTACCGCTTCCGCGGAAGCGCCTAGCGGGGATGGGCGCGTCCCCGGCCTACCGGGGTGCTCGTGTGGCGGGAGCGCTACGTGGGGACCCCGCAACCCCGCTCGGGTGCAACGCGGGGTGCTCGTGTGTCGCCGGCGCCACGTGAGGCCCCCGGAAGCAGCCATCTGGTGACAACGCCCTCATGGTTGTCTGGGGGTCGGGACGCAGGTCCGCGACCTAGCGTCTCGAGGGTCCCGGTGGGATGACTCGATAACGCCCTGTCGCCCGTCGAGGGCTGACTTGATAACGAGCTGCCGCCCGCCGGGACCCGGTCGCGGTCTGACTCAAGAGAGGCATGAGCACACGCTCGCATGAGGTCTGTCGACCGCGGCGTCCCGCCGAACAAGGAGGACGTCATGGGACGAACGGTGATCGGCGTCGACCCCCACAAGCGGTCCCATACCGCGGTGGTGCTCGACGAGGACGAGGAGATTGCCGCGCAGCTTCGCGTGGCCGCGGACCGCCGGCAGACGCAACGGCTGCTGCATTCAGCCCACGACCCCCGGACGCTCACCACGTCGCGGGGGTCACCTCGTTCACGGACGCGACAGCCTCGCCGGCCAGTCAACCGTCCGCAACTCTGCGTAGTGACAGCATCCGTGGCAGAAGCCCGCCCCTACAACGTCAGAGACCGTGGCGCCCTACACCAGGTCGTGGATGTGCCCGCCTCGCTCTCGCACCGCACCCGAAGGCTCTCGGGCAAGTCCGGTCGCAAGACCGACGAGCACGATGCTCGCTCGGTCGCGATCGCAGCCGCGAAACCGGCACGGTTGCGCCAGGTCGAGGTCGAGGACTTCTCGCACGCGCTCGGGCTGATCCTGGACCGTCGCTGGCACCTGGTCACGTTCCGACATCGCACCATCTGCAGGCTCCACGCGTTGCTCTCGGAGATGGTCCCCGGAGGAGCGCCGAAGCACCTCACGGCCATCAAAGCGGCCAAGATGCTGCGTTCGGTACGCCCCGCCACGATGGTCGAGCGAACGGCAGGAGGTCGCCAAGCAGCTGCTTGAGGACTGGCGCTGGTGCAACCGGCGCATCCCCACCGTCGAGGCGCGGCTCCACGAGGCGCTCGAAGCGCACGGCTCGACGCTGACCGCGATCTTCGGGATCGGTGACGTCGGGGCAGCCACGATCCTGGCGATCGTGGGTGACGTCGGCCGGTTCCGCTCCGCGGGGCACGTCGCCGCCTACAACGGCACCGCACCCATCGAGGCGTCCTCCGGAGACCTCAAGCGGCACCGGCTCAACCAGGGCGGCAACCGACGACTCAACGCCGCGATCCACGTCGCTGCGGTCACCCAGATCCGCCACGACACGGACGGTCGGGTCTTCTTCCGCCGCAAGCTCGCCGAGCGCAAGAGCGAGGCAGAAGCGATGCGGGCTCTCAAGCGGCAGCTCTCGAACGTGGTCTACCGCCGCCTGGTCGCTGACCAGCGTCGCCGTGAGGCGGCCCGGGGTGGACAGACGGGAACGAGACTCGCGTCCGCGTGACCGGCTCACATCCCAGCACCGGTTCTTGGTTCTCGTCACACCCCGGACCACCACCACGCTACATCCCCACAGCGGTCACGGAACCCGAGATCCGGACCGACCTCGGGCCACCTCCACCTGCCCGTGAAACGTCATCCATCCAGGTCCGGAACCCGCCCTTGACACGGAGAGGCGTCGGTCTACTCGGCCCCAGGCGTCTGCTCTTCGCCCAGTTCGTCCGGTGGCACACCTCTGGAGCCCTCGAGAGGCGCGTGGTCAGCATCGTCCCTGAGATCGACTCCCAGAGCCACGAGCACGCCGAGACTCACCACAGCGATCGCGGCCACTCCGAGCAGCATCCCGACGAGCAGCGTTACTCCTGTCCGTCGCGCTGTCCGCTGCGTCAACACGGCCCTCCCAGGAGCATCGAGATGCTCAGGCCGAGGGTTCGGTGCCGGGCCTGCCGCATCGGGCATGAATGGAACCCGGTGCGTGCACGCTCCGCTCGAAGTCTGCGTGGCGACGTTTCCATCCAGCGTCCTGCTGGTAGCGAACGCCCGGATCCGCCAGGCCGCTGCCGCGGTTCCGCCCCGGTCCGCGGACGACCTACCGCTTCCGCGGAAGCGCCCAGCGGGATGGGTGCGTCCCGGCTCAGCGGGGTGCTCGTGTGGCGGGAGCGCTACGTGGGGACCCCGCGACCCGGCTCAGGCTCACGCGGGGTGCTCGTGTGGCGGGAGCGCTACGTGGGGACCCCGCAACCCCGCTCGGGTGCAACGCGGGGTGCTCTGCGTCAGCACGGACCGTCGGCAGGTGGATCGACCGGGTCCCCGACGGTGACGTCACCGAGCAGTTGCGGCCCGGTGACCTGCACACGCCAGGTCGGCGACGCGGTTCGGGTCGCGAAGTTCCGGACACGGGTCTCCCGGCGACGAGGGGGCCATCCTGCCCACGCCCGGTACCCAGGAGTAGTGTCAGGGGTCACCTCGATGGGGGATCCGGGTGCTGTTGCTGCTCGTCGGGCTCGCCTTCGCCCTGCCGATCCTGTGGACCATCTCGGTCGGGGCGATCCGCGAGGCTCGCCGCGCCCGCGAGGTCGACCCGCGCGAGGGGTGCCAGGCGTGGGTCGCGGTCCGCGGTGTCGGTGGCCGGCTGTACCGCTGCGCCCAACCGGTCTTCATCGAGGGTGGCTCGCGGTGCCTGCGCCACCGCCAGGCGGAGCGCGATCCGGCGTCCGTCGACCCGGATGCCGACCTGATCGACCAGCCGCAGGCGGTCGGCCGCGCCACCGCGCTCGCACGGATCGGGGTCCCGCTCGCCGTGCTGGTCGCCACCGCTCTGGTCGGCACCGCCGTGTGGGCGCTGACGCGGATGTTCTGAACCGACGCCGGGGGCGGACGGCGTCGAACCCGCCCCGGACGTGGCACCGTGGAGGCCCGCACTCGAACCTTCGCCTCGGAGCACCTCGTGGACCTGCTCGTCACCGGCGCCACCGGCTACGTCGGGGGACGGCTCGTACCCCGGCTGCTCGCCGAGGGTCACACCGTCCGCTGCCTGGTCCGCGATCCGCGCCGGTTGACCGCGCCGTGGCGTGCCCAGGTCCAGGTGATCACCGGGGCCGTCGAGGACGAGGGCGCGGTCCTGCGGGCCGCCGATGGCGCCGACGCCGCGTACTACCTCGTCCACGCGATGGAGCACCGCGTGTCCGGGCTCCTCGGTCGCGAGGTCCGAGCTGCGGCGTCGTTCCGCGAGGGAGCGGTCGCGGGCGGTGTCCGGCGGATCGTCTACCTCGGTGGCCTCGTCGACGAGGCGGACCTCGCCCGGACCTCGGCGCACCTCTACGCCCGGCAGCAGGCCGGCCAGACGCTCCGCGACGGTCCCGTCCCGGTCACCGAGCTGCGGGCCGGCATCGTGATCGGTGCCGGCAGCTCGTCGTTCGCGCTCCTGCGGACCGCCGCGTCGACGCCGGTGACCATCAGCGCGCCGCTCACCCGCTCGTCGACGCAGCCGCTCGCGGAGGCCGACCTGCTCGATCTGCTCGTGGCCGTCGTCGACGACCCTCGTGCGGCGTGGCAGGTGCTGGACGTCGGTGGCCCCGACGTCCTCAGCTACGGCGAGCTCGTGGCACGGGTCCGTGCCGCGATGGGCTCCCGGCCCGCGGTCACGCTGCCGCACGTGCCGTACCTGCCGCCGGAGCTCGCGGCGACCGGCGCAGCGATCCTCAGCCGGCTCGACCCCACGCTGGTCCTGCCGCTGCTGCGGTCCGCCGAGGAGGACGCCGTCGTCCGCGACGCCCACGCGCGCGACCTGTACCCGGACCTCGCGCACACCTCGCTCGACGATGCCATCGCGGCGGCGCTGGCCCCGCAGCACGACGACCACGCGACCGTCGCCTGAGAGGTGGACGATCGCGCGGTCGACGTCAGGTCGATCGTCAGGCGGTGGCGGACCGGCCCCAGGCCCCGGCACGACGGGCGTGGTCGGCGGCGGCGACCTCACGGCCACCGGCGGCGGCGTAGGTCGCGACCGACTCGCGCAGCGCCAGCATGTCGTCCTTGATCAGCGCCTGCGGTCCGTCGCAGAGGGCCGCCTCGGGGCGGGGGTGGACGTCGACGATGATGCCGTCGGCGCCGACCGCGATGCCGGCCTTGATCAGCGGCATGACCAGCTCGCGCTTCCCACCGGAGTGGGATGGGTCGATGATCACCGGCAGGTGGGTCAGCGACTGCGCGACGGGGACGGCCGACACGTCGAGGGTGTTGCGGGTCATCGGCTCGTAGGTGCGGATGCCGCGCTCGCAGAGGACGATCTGGAGGTTGCCGGTGTGGGCGATGTACTCGGCCGCCATGATCCACTCGTCGATGGTGGCGGTCAGGCCGCGCTTGAGCAGCACCGGCTTGCCGGCCATCCCCACCTCCTTGAGGAGCTGGAAGTTCTGCATGTTGCGGGCACCGACCTGGAGCATGTCGGCCTTGGCGGCGACGGTGTCCACGTCCGCGGGGGTGACGACCTCGGTCACGAACGGCATCGACAGGTCGCGCGACACCGCGTGGAGGATGTCGAGCCCGGGCTCGCCGAGACCCTGGAACGCGTACGGCGACGTGCGTGGCTTGTACGCGCCGCCGCGCAGGATCGATGCACCGGCCTCCTTGGCCATGCGGCACCCGGCGTCGGTCTGTTCCTCGGTCTCCACCGCGCAGGGACCGGCGATGAGGGTCACCGTGTCCCGCCCGATGGGGACGTCGCCGACCCAGACCGTCGACGGTCTCGGGTGGGTCTCGGTCGACACCAGCTTGTAGGGCTTGCTGACCCGGATGACGTCCTCGACGCCGGGGAAGGCGTGGAGAGGGAGCTCGGCGAACTGCGCGAGGTCGCCGACCAGGCCGATGATGGTCTGGTTCCGACCGCGGGACACGAAGGCCTCGCCGCCGATGTCGGAGATGGCGTTGACGATCTTGTCGACGTCACCGTCGGTGGCGCCGGAGCGCATGACCACGACCATCGTGGTGTCCTCTCTCGTCACGGCTCGCTCCCCGGTCGCGCGCCGCGGCGGCGCGGGGTGGGTGTGGGTGCCTCCCACGGCGAGAGCCCCGGGAAGCGTCCCCCGGGGCTCGAACGTCTCGGTGTGTGGGCGGTTACGAGACGGGCGCGACCCCGGGGTGACCGAAGAACCGGTACCCCGCGGAACTCCAGGTGAAGGGCGCGCGCGTCATGCCGACGAGCCTACCACCGGCCTCGCGCGGTCGCCGCGCGCCACCGGGGCGCAGGGACCGGGGCGCAGGGACCGGGACACGTGCTGCGCTGCTGACGCCGGGAGGGGCGCGCGCACTACCCTCGGGCCCCGCCGCGCCCGAGGTGGCGTCTGGTCACCCAGCGACGTCCGGAGCCCCGCGTTGACCGAGCAGCCGAGGATCTGTCCCGCCTGCGCGGCCCCCAACCGTCCCACCCGCGAGCTGTGCGCCAGCTGCGGGGTCGGTCTCGACGACGGCGTCCTGCCGCCCCACGCGGACCGGCCCGAAGCGCCGGATCCGCCCGTGATCGACTCGTCGCCGCAGCGCGAGCACGGACGGTGGCTGATCCCGCTGCTCGCGGGGCTCGTCGGGATCGGGTTGCTCGTGCTCAGCCTGACGCTGGCGGGGCTCGGGCCCCTCGCTCCCGGACCGGACGTGCCGAGCGTCGAGTTCGACGCAACGTCTTACCGCGCCGAGGCGGAGCTGCTGACCCTGTCGGACATCGCGACCCGCACGACCGCGCCGGATGCCGATGCCGAGGCTGCTGCGGCCATCGCCGACGGCGACCTCACCACCGCCTGGCGGTCGTCCGGTGAGGTCCGTCCCGGGAGCGACCTCCTCGACACCATCGACCTCGTGCTCGCGGACCCCGCGTGGGTCGAGCGCATCGAGCTGCACAACGGCGATCACCTCGACCGCGAGGCCTACGACGGCTCGTCACCGCTCCGTCGCGTCCGGTTGACCTTCGACGGCGGGGTGGAGGTGTTCGCCGAGCTGCTCGACGTGGGGCTCCGCGCGCAGGCGGTGACCCTCCCCGAGCCGGTCCTGACCACGGTGGTCCGCATCGACGTGCTCGAACGTGTCGCCGGGCCGAACCCCCAGCTCGCGGTGTCGCAGATCGGGCTGGTCGGGTGGGGAGCGACGGCGGGGGACGCCGACGTCGCGGCGCGTCGCGCGTCGGCCGAGCCAGCGACCGGGCCGACCACCCCCGTGCCGTAGATCAGTCCTCGTAGGCGTACAGCAACACGCTGTCGCCCGGGAACCGCTCGGCGCCCGGGCCCGGATCCTGCTCGAACACCCGTCCCGGGTTGAAGAACGCGCCGACGCCACCACGGGTCTCGACCTCGACCACGAAGCCGAGCCCCTCGAGCGTGGCGACCGCCTCGGCCCGCAGCTGGCCGCGCACGTTCGGGACCTCGATCGGCGCCGGTCCGTCGGACAGCGTCACCTGCACCGTGCTGCCGCGCGCCACCTCGTCGCCCGCCGACGGGCTCTGACCGATGACCGTGCCCTCCGGAGCGGAGGAGTACTCGCGGCCCGCCACCTCGTCTTCGAGCCGCAGCCCGCGCAGCGCCTCCTGTGCCTCGGCGAGGGTGCTGCCGGACAGATCGGGGACCTCGCGCGGCGCCGGGCCAGCGCTGACCACCAGATCGACGGTCGAGGCCTCGTCCAGCACTTCGCCGACGGGGGGATCGGTCGTGACGATGGCACCCGACGCGACCTGCTCGTCGTGAGCTTCGCGGACCTCACCCACACGCAACCCGAGGTCGACCAACCGCTCCTCGGCCTCGTCCGGGGACGCCTCGGCGAGGTCCGGCACCGTGACCTGGCGCGGACCGGCGGACACCACGAGCGTGACGGTCCGTCCCTGGCGGATCTCGGCCGCGGTGGGCGGATCCTGGGAGAGCACGTGCCCGGCGGGGACCTCGAGGTCGAAGGGCCGATCGTCCTCGACGGCGACGGTGAACCCGTCCGCCTCGAGCGCATCGACCGCGCTGTCGAGCGGAGCGCCCACCACGGCGGGCACGGCGACGATCGGCGCGAGCACCCGGTCCCAGAGCAGGTACCCACCGAGCGCTGATGCGGCCAGCGCGCCCACGATCACCAGGAGCGCGACCAGCCAGCGGCGGCGTGGACGGTCCCCGCTGAGGGCTGCGTCGTCACCTTCGTCGTCACCTTCGTCGTCACCTTCGTCGTCCCCGTCGAGTTCGTCGTCCTCGCCGTCGGTCAGGTCGCCGAGCCACGCCACCGGTCCGTCCCCCGACCCGTCCTCGTCCGCAGCGCCGTCGTCGTCCGCGTCCCGGGCGCCGGGGGGGAGGGGTGGCGGCCACAGCTGGGCTCCATCCGCGTCCCAGGCGACCGACGGTGTCGAGGGTGGGGGCGGCAGGAGCGGTGCGCCGGAGATGGTCGTGTCGTGCGCCTCCGGGCCGAGCACGGCGGTGCCCCCGCGAGCGTCGAGGTCCACCGAGGTGTCGTCGGCGAAGAGCGCGGGCAGGGGAGCGCTGCTGGCCGGTGCGGCCGCGGTCAGCGCCGCACCGAAGGCCGCGGCGTCCGCGTAGCGCTGGTCGCGGTCCGGGTGCGTGGCGCGCCGGACCACCTCGTCGAGCGCGGCGGGCACCCCCCGTTCGACCACCGACGGTGCCGGCACACGCGACGAGGTGTGCTGCACCGCGGTGGCGAATGGGGTGTCGGCCTCGAACGGAGGTCGGCCGGTGAGCGCCTCGTACAGCACCACACCGAGCGCGTACACGTCGGCGCGGGGATCGAGGGGTTCGCCCCGGACCGCCTCGGGGGACAGGTAGTGCGGGCTGCCGACGAGCACGTCGGTGCCGAAGGTGGAGGTGGCGCTCGCGGCGGCGCGCGCCAGGCCGAAGTCGGTGACGCGGACGGTGCCGTCCAGACCGAGCAGCAGGTTCTCCGGCTTCACGTCCCGGTGCACGAGACCGGCGGCGTGCGCGGCGCCGAGGCCCGCGGCCGCCGGTCCGAGCACCGTGACGGCCTCCTCGGGGTGCAGCCGCCGTCGGTGACGTAGGACCGCGCGCAGCGAGGGTCCCTCGATCAGCTGCAGCACGAGGAACGGCCCGTCCTCGGTCTCGCCCCAGTCGTGGACCGCGACGACGTTCGGGTGGGACAGCGCGGCTGCAGCCCGGGCTTCACGGCGGAACCGGTCGAGGAACGCCGGGTCGGTGGCGAGGTGGGCGTGGAGCAGCTTGACGGCCACGTCGCGGTCGAGGACCTCGTCGCGGGCGCGGTGGACGGTCGCCATGCCCCCGCGGCCGAGCACGCCGCGCAACACGTAGCGACCACCGACGCGCATCGGCGTCGATGGTCCGGTCGCGGTGTGGGTGCCCACCGGCGTCTCCTTCACCTCACCGAGGGTAGGGGAGCACCGCGGATCGACCGTGGAGGCGGCGGTCCGCATCCAGGACGTACCGGTGCCGCCGTCGGTGGTCGATCACCCGGACTGCATCCGGTCCACCCGGTCGCGGAGGGTCTCGTAGAGGGTCCGCAGCTCCTCGAGCTCACCACGTACCTGCTCGGTGGAGCCGCGCACCTCGTCGAGGGTCGCGCGCAGGTCGGAGGCGGCGGCATCCGCGGCGTCGCGGGCTGCGGCGGCGGCCTCGTCGCTGCTCGCGGTGCTCTCGTCGAGCTCGGTGACGCGGTCCTCGAGCTCCGCGAGCGCCTCCTCGAGGTCGGCGAGCGGGTCATCGCCCGCCGCGGAGGCCGGCGGGATGAGGACGGCGACCGACTCCTCGAGCTCCTCGACCCGTCCCCGCAGGGCTCGTTCCTCGTCGAGGTGGGCGGCCTGTTCGGCACGGAGCTCCTCGAGTTCGTCGCGGAGCTCGCCCGTGCCGGAGCACGCTGCCGCGCCCACGGCCAGGACGACGGCCAGGGTGAGCGGGAGACGAACGGGACGGGAGCGCACGGCGGGGGAGGGTACGGGCCTGACCGTCGAGAGCGAGCAGGTGCCCCGGTACCGTCCGCGACCAGCGGTGGGTACCTGCGATGGAGCGGCGACGGTGAGCGACCAGGCTGAGGGCGGCGCGACCCTCGATGACGAGCTCGAACAGCTCGGGTTCCGGCTCGCCGGGGTCTCGCGGCGGGGCGGCCGGATGTGGGCGCTGGCCTACAACCGGTTCCTGCGTTTCGCGGTGCACGACCGCGATGACGACCGTCTGCTGCTGTCCTGGTCGTTCGCGTGGGGTGAGTACGTCGCCGCCCGGGGGTGGCAGCTCTCGGTCACCGACGAGACCACGGCCGAGCTCTACCCGGGCACCGACGTGGTCGTCCCAGCCGACGCGGCGGCCGTCCGAGGCGAGGTGCTGCGGATCGCGTCCACGCTGCGGCTCGACCTCGCCGCACCCGACCTGTAGCTGTCGTGGGGGTGGCGGTCCGATCACCGGCCCGTCGTTCGATCGCAGCTGACCGAGCGGTACCGTCCCCGGCGACCTCCGGAGGGTTCGGGGGTCGCCGACCCCGGGGAGCCACCACCGTGTCCGAGTCCGACGCTGTGCCGGAGCACGCGGTCGACGCCGCACCCGGCCGACCACCGGTCGTCGACTTCGCGCGGACGATCCGGCGCCTGCGGCGCTCCCTGTCGATCATCGCCGTCCTCGTGCTGCTCGGGTGGACGATCGTCGGTGCGCTCGGTGCGGGGTGGTCGGTGGCGCTGCTCGCCGAGCTCGCGGGGTTCGGGCTGTTCGCGGCGTTCGCCGTGGAGGTCGTGATCGTCGGCGGGTCAGCGGCCCGGGGGATGCTCGCCGCGGGCGAGCAGGGCGAACGGCTCGCGGGCTCCGACGTGTCGCTGCTCCCACCCCAGTTGGCCGGACGTCGCCGACCGCCCCCCCGCGATCTCGTTGAGGAGAAGTCGGCCCCGTGACCGCGATACCGGGCGTCGGGGTGACGGCGATCACCGAGGACCACGGGTTCGGCGTCCAGGCCCTGCTCGCGGAACCTGACCTCCTCGGACCTGCGAACCGCCGCACGCGGCTGGACCAACGGGCGTTCTCTACTGAAGGTCGAAGACCGTCTCGAGGGCGAGATCGACCCCCCACTGTTCCTCGGGCGTGAGGTGTCCGTGCTGGTCGCCGAGCCTGCTCACGTCGACGGCGCCGGTCTGCTCCACCAGCACGCGTGTGATGGTGCCGTCGATCTCGATCTCGGGTCGGAACGAGGCCCCTCGGGCGGCCGTCGAGGTCGGGGCGATGAGCACCGTCGACAACCGCATCAACGCGTCGGACTGCACGATGACGCCGTAGCGGACGCCGGACTGCTCGTGCCCCTGGCGACGTCCCAGGCGCAGCCGGAAGACGTCACCCCGGCGCACGAAGATCCTCCATCAGCGCCGCGACCTCGGCTGCCTCGGCACGATCGGCCTCGTCTGTGGCGAGTTCAGCTACCTCGTCGACGAGGCGCTGCCGGTCGCGTAGCCGCAGGGCAGCCGCGACCAGGCTACGTCGGACCGCCTCCGAGCGTGACAGACCGGTGGCCTCGAGCTCGGCGAGGGCGCGCCGTGCGTCCTCGTCGAGTCGTACGGAGATGAGATCGCTCATGCGACGAATGTATCACGGAACGTCAGACGACTCCGAGATGCCCTCGCAACCGATGCGCAGACGTGTTGGACGATCCGGGCGTATCTGCGCGGTGGCACGGCAGGGGTCCGTCGACGCTCTCGAGCAGCAGCGAGGTCACGCGTCGGGGTGGGGGACGTCGATGACATCGAGCTGCTCGATGGCAGCGAAATCGTCGGGGTTGCAGGTGTAGAGCGGGAGGTCGTTCACGACCGCCACCGCAGCGATCATGGCGTCGTAGGACCGCGCTGCAGGCTTCCGTCCGGCCCGGCGCAGCGAAGCCGCGACCTGGCCGAACGCGCGAGCCGCAGCCGCATCGAAGGGGAGCGGGTCGAAGTCGGCTTCAGCCTGTTGCAGGTGAGCCTGTCGCGCGGCGCGCTCTGACTCCGTGCGAGCGACGAGGGGACCGACCGACAGCTCTGCCAACGTGATGGTCGAGATGAGCGGCTCGCCGGGCAGCGCTGTGGCGTCCCGGAGCAACGGCAACAGGATCAGCGTGTTCGTGTCCAGCAGACCGCGTGACGGACGCTCCTGCGGTCTCGTCACAGCGACGGGTCCAGGAGCCCGTCGACATCCTCACGCAGCTGGCCAGGATCGAGACGAGGGAGCCGACGCCACCGTTCGAGCAGGACCTCGGCCTTCACGCTGGGTCGACCCACCGGGTGAAGCTCAGCGACCGGTTTGCCCGATCGGGTCACGGTGAGCCGTTCGCCGGCCGCGACACGATCGACCACCTCCCCGCCGTGGTTGCGGAGCTCGCGGATGCTGACCTCGGGTGCGCTCATGCACCCAACAGTATCACGCGTGATACGGCAGGCCCAAGGTTCGTTCAGGCGTCCGCGAACCACGCGATAACGCCTCATGTTGCCACGGTGGGGGCGTGGCTTCTTCCCAACGCAGATCACACGGGGGCCGACGCTGACGCGCAGTGCGTCGGTCAGAGGGCGGCCAGGCGGGACTCGAGGTCGTCCACGTCGAGGACGTTGTCCCAGCGCGCCTGGATGATCCCGTCGCCGTCGACGAGGAAGACCCACGGTTCGTTGCCGCCGGCCTCGGTCTGGATCCACTCGGCCGCGGCCTCGTTCAGCTCGGTCGCCTCGAAGTCCCGCCACACCTCGATGTGGACGAAATCGGCCACGTCCTCGTAGCGCTCGGCGACCGTGGCCAGCTCCGAGGTGAGCGGGCCACAGAACGTGCTGACGCAGTAGGTCGGTGTCGACAGGATGACCACGACCGGCATCCCCTCGTCCAGCGAGGCCGCGATGGTCGAGTCGTGGAGGAGCGCGTCGGGGACCTCGTCGTCCTCACCCTGGGCGCGCGAGTCGACGGCGACGGGTGGGACCTCGCCGGCCTCCACGTCCGCGATCGTGAGGTTCTCGCTGCGCGGTGCCTCGTCGCCGACGTCGTGGACCTCGGTCTCCGGGAGCACCTCGAAGGTGGCTTGGCCCTGGCGGGTGGTCCCGTCGTCGAGGTCGATCGAGACGCGCAGCCCGTACCAGCCGGGTTCGGGCAGGTCGACGGCGGCCTCGTAGACCCCGGTCCCGGGCTCCCCGACGAGCACGGTCGCACGCTCGGTGGGCTCGATCTCGGGCTCGAGGCCGAGCACCGGCAGGTACCGGGCGGTCACGTCGTCGACGAGCTCCGCCTCGCCGGCCGCTTCGTCCCCGAGGTAGCCGAGCTCGAAGGTCGCCTCGCCGAAGGCGAGCTGGACCGCGTCGCCGGTCAGGATCCCCGCGAGCAACCGCCGATCCTCACCGACCGCGATGTCGTAGCTGGCGATGAGGATCGCGAGCGGCTCGTCCGGTGCCGCCGCGTCCGTCGGCTCGTCGACGGGGTCGTCACCACCGGTCGCGCAGGCGGTCGCGATCAGCGCGAGCGCTGCGAGGGCAGCGGGGGCACGGCGGAGCGCGGGGCGACGCATCGGGACTCCGGTCGGGACGGGAACGGGGACGGTGTGCGGTGCGGAGCGGGACCGCGGAGGGTAGAGGACGCCGCCGCGGCGGTGGGCACGTTGCGGTGGGCTGGTCGGCGGGTCGGCCCCGGCTGTGGCAGCCTCGTGCCGTGGACCGCTCCCCGCTCCGGACCCTCGTGACCGCGCTGTGCGTGGCTGCCGTCGTCGTGTCCGGCTGCACCGGGAGTGATCTGCCACCCGACGTGCAGGCGGTCCGGGTCGCCGCCAGCGGTGACGCCGAGGGGCGGTTGCTGGCCCACGTGCTGGTGGCGTTGCTCGAGGCGGTGGAGGTCGAGGCCGAGGTGCGGCCGTACGCGGACGCGCGCGACGGACAGCAGGCGCTCGAGCTCGGGGCCGCCGATGTGCGGCCGGGCTACACCGGCGAGGCGTGGCTCGAGACCCTCGGACGGGCCGATCCGCCCGGCGACCCCCAGGCGAGCTTCGCACCGGTCCGCGCCGACGGTCAGCGCCGGGGCATCGTGTGGTTGCCGCCCCGCTTCGTCGAGGGGCCGGACGGACCACCGGCGAACGCGACCTTCGCGCTGGCCGTCGCGGGACCGCCCTCGCCGGACGCGGATCTCCGGACGGTGTCGCAGCTGGCAGCCCGGCTGTCCGAGCGTCCGGAGGCGAGCGTCTGCGTCGACCGCGAGTTCGGGTCCCGCAGCGACGGTCTACGCGCCGTGCTCGACGCCTACCTCGTCCGCGCCGACCAGCCCTTCCTCGCGGCGTCACCCGAGGAGGCGGTGCGTGGGGTCCTCGCCGGTGACTGCCTCGCTGGCCTGACCACCACGACCGACGGCGAGGCCGGGGCTGCCGGCCTGCAGGTGTTGGTCGACGACCTCGAGGTCTTCCCCGCGTTCGTGCCGGCCGTGCAGGTCCGCGAGGAGGTCCTCGAGGAACGACCGGAGATCGCGGCGGCGCTCGCGCCCTTCGGGGATGAGCTCACCACCGCGGCGTTGCGGTCCTGGAACGCGCTGGTGGTGACGGGCGAGCCCATCGAGCAGATCGCGCAGGCCGCGGCGGAGGACCTCCTGGCCCGGGCTGCGGCGCGCCGAGCAGCGGAGGCGGCCGAGGCGGCTGAGACCGAGGCCGTCGAGGACGGGGCGGGCTCCGAGGATGTCGCGGACGGCTGACCGACCGGGCGTGGGGACCTGTCTGCCGCGCGGTGGCCGGCCGAGCGAGGGGCTGCGCTGGCGAGGTGTCCCATCACCGTCGTACGTTGCCTACTCGAACACATGTTCGGTTCCCAGGTGACGAGAGAGGTGGTGAGGGAGGTGACGAAGCGGTACCGCGAGGACCTCGATGAGGTGGTGGTCGGCACGGCTGATGGAGACGAGGTCGACGCCGATCCGCGCGGTGCGGGGGCGCCGACGTCGTTCCGCTGGCGGGGACGTTCCTACGTCGTGCTGCAGGTGCTCGGACACTGGCGCGAGGACGAGGGCTGGTGGCGTCGTCCCGACGGCGCACCGGTCCAGATCGAACGCACCGACCTGTGGCGCGTGGAAGCGCAGAACGGCCGGCCGACGCGTGGGGTCTACGAGCTGGTGCGACGCGGCGAGCGTTGGCGCCTCGACCGTGTCTGGGACTGACCGGTGGCGAGCTCACGCGGGTGGTCACCTCAGGAGCACGCCGAGGGGCTCGAGGAACGCCACGTCGAGGTGCGGCGCGCGGCCGACGCTGCCGAGGCGCTGCACCGCGCCGAACGTGCCCGCCCCGGCGGACGGGACACGCCGCCGTTCGCACACCTGTCGGTGCGGTCGAGCTTCTCGATGCGCGACGGCGCGATCCGGCCGCGCGAGCTCGCGGCCGCCACGGCCGCAGCGGGGATGACCCACGTGGCGCTCACCGACCGCGACGGGCTGTACGGCGCGGTCCGGTTCGCGCAGGCCGCGGCCACGGAAGGGGTGATCCCGGTCTACGGGGCCGACCTCGCGCTCGCCCCCGACCTCGACCGGCCGGGGTGGGAGGTCACCAGGGGCGGGCGGTCCCGCACGGCTCCCGTCGCCAGGGGGCACGATCCGCGGGCAGCACGTCCCGGGCGCGGCCCCGCGTGGCTGGAGGACGACGCCCCGCGGGTGACCTTCCTCGCACGGGACGCCGACGGGTACGCCGACGTGTGCGGGCTGGTGACCGCCGCGCACGGCCACGCCCGCGGGGACCCGCACCTGGCCGCCGAGGCGCTCGGCGACGCGGACTCCGGTGCGGTGGTGGCGCTGCTCGGTCCCGACGCGCCGGTCGGTCGCCTGCTCGCCGCGGACCGGATCGACGCCGCCGAGGCCGAGCTGTCGCGCTGGCTCGACGTGTTCGGGCGGGAGGGGGTGGCGCTCGGCGTGCGTCAGCACCGCGTCGGTCCCGGCCGTCGTCCCGGACCTGGCGGGGTGGTCGAGCCGGGGGACGACGCGCGCATCCGCCGGACGCTCGCGCTCGCCGACCGGACCGGGGTGCGCGCCGTCGCGGTGAACGACGTGCGCTACCTCGTGCCCGAGGACGTGATCGTCGCCGACGTGCTCGCGTGCGTGCGCAAACAGGTCCCGCTCGGTCGCCGCCACCTCGGGCGGTCGACGGCCGAGGCGTGGCTGACGACCCCGGCACAGATGCACGCCCGGTTCGCCGAACGTCCGGACCTGCTGGTGAACGCGCACGAGCTGGCCACCTCCTGCGCGGTCGACCTCGGCGTCGGTGGGCTGCAGGTGCCGCGGCTGACGGGCCTGTCACCCGAGGCCGCGGCGGGGGAACTGCACCGCCGGTGCTGGGCCGGGGTCGCCGACCGTTACCCGCGGATCACCCCGCCGATCCGGGAACGGCTCGAACGCGAGCTCGACATGGTCGACCGGCTCGGTCTGCACGACCTGTTCCTCGCCGTCGCGGACGTCATGGCCGACGTGCGCGAACTCGGCGTGCTGGCCGCCTGTCGTGGGTCCGCCGCCGGGAGTCTGGTGTGCTTCGCCCTGCGTATCAGCGACGTCGACCCGGTCGCCAACGGCCTGGCGTTCGAGCGGTTCATGAACCCCTACCGCGACGAGCTGCCGGACATCGACGTGGACGTGGAATCGCACCGCCGCGAGGACGTCTACGACCTGGTCATGGCCCGCTTCGGTGAGCACCGGACCGCGTGTGTCGCGATGCTCGAGACCTTCCAGGCGCGGTCGGCGATCCGCGAGGTCGGCAAGGTGCTCGGCATGCCGGCTGTCGAGCTCGGTGCGATCGCCAAGGCGTTCAACCACGCGCGGGCCCGCGACGTCCGCCGCGCCGTCGAGCACCTGCCCGAGCTGAAGGGCAGCCGGTTCGACGCCGGCCAGCTCGACCTGTTGTTCGACCTCGTGGAACGCGTCGACGGGTTCCCCCGTCACCTCGCGCTCCACCCGTGCGGGATCCTGCTGGCCGACGACACGTTGACCCGGCGCACCCCGCTGGAACGGTCGGCCCACGCCCGGGCGGGAGGTGGGGGAGGTTTCGCCGTCAGTCAGTTCGACAAGGACGACGTTGCGGCGCTCGGGCTGCTCAAGCTCGACGTGCTCGGGGTGCGGATGCTGTCGGCGATGCGTCACTGTCTCGACCTGGTCAACGGCACCGGTGGCGACCGGGCGGGGACCACCGGGGGAGCGGAGGAGAGCTGGACCGCGTCGCGCGACCCCGATCCCTCGCTGCCCGGCCGCAGCGCTGACGGACGGCTCGACGTCGTGACGATCCCGAACGACGACCCCGCCACCTACGAACTGGTGCGCTCGACCCACTCGGTCGGGATCTTCCAGATCGAATCGCCGGGCCAACGCGAGCTGCTCGGCCGGCTCCAACCGGACCGGTTCGGCGACATCATCACCGAGATCTCGCTGTTCCGGCCGGGACCGGTGAAGGCCGACATGGTCAGCCCGTACGTGTCCCGTCGTCACGGCGAGGAGGCGTTCGCCCACGTCCACCCGGCGCTCGCGCCGGTGCTGGACGAGACCTACGGGGTGATCGTCTACCACGAGCAGGTGATGGGGGTCCTGTCGGCCCTGACGGGCTGTGATCTGGCCTACGCCGACCTGCTGCGCCGGCAGCTCTCGGACGAACGCAAACGGCCTGCGATGCGCGGGTGGTTCCTGTCCCGCGCGCAGGACCGCGGCGTGCCGCGCGATGCAGCCGAGGAGGTCTGGGACCAGATCGCTTCGTTCGCCTCGTTCGGGTTCTGCAAGGCCCACGCGGCGGCGTTCGCGGTGCCGACGGTGCGTTCGGCGTTCCTGAAGGCCCACGTGATGCCCGAGTTCCTCGCTGGGCTCCTCACCCACGATCCGGGGATGTACCCGCGGCGGATGATCCTCGACGAGGCCCGGTTGTTCGGCATCGCGGTGCTGCCGCCGGACGTCAACCGCTCGCACGCCCCGTACACCGTCGAGGTGGTGGACCGGGGGATGGCCGACCACCTCCTCGGCACCATCACAGCGGTGCGGGCGGCGCGTCGGGGCGAGGACCCACGACGGCACCTGCCGCCGGGCTGGCGGTGGGGCCAGCCCTCGACGGTCGTCGGCGGCGGTGCGGTGGTCGAGGACGAGGGGCCGGTACCGCCGTCCGGGTACGACGCGGGCGAGGCCGGTGGGGGCTACCGCCATGCGATCCGGGTGGGGCTCCAGGACGTCCGCGGGATCACCGACACCGAGGTGGACGCGCTGCTGGCAGGACGCCCGTTCACCTCGCTGCAGGACCTGCGGGCTCGCGGTGGCCTGTCGCGACCGACGGCGGAGGCCCTGGTCGAGGTCGGCGCGCTCGACCAGGTCGCCGGGCTCGGTCGCCGCGGTGGTCCCGCCTCGCGCGGGGTGTGCCGGCTGGCCGTCGAGGAGCTGTGGCGCGACCGCAGGGGTGGCCGTCGTCGCGCCGTCGCCGGCGCGTCGGCTGAACAGACGGCGCTCGACCTGCACGCCGATCACGAACCGGACCTGCCACCGGACGCCGATGCCGCCCGGGTCCGAGCCGAACTCGCCGCGACCGGTATGGACGTCTCCCGGCACGTGCTGAGCTTCTACGAGCCGTTGCTCGAGGTGCTCGGGGTCACCCGGTCCTGCGACCTGCCCCGTGCGCCGGTCCAGTCGACGGTGCGGGTCGCCGGGGTGAAGGTCGCGGTGCAGTCCCCGGCGCAGCGGTCCGGGCAGCGGGTGCTGTTCCTGTCGCTCGACGACCGGACCGGGCAGACCCAGACCACCTACTTCGAACGCAGTCTCGACGACTGCGCCTGGACGGTCCTGCACGCCTGGCTGCTGGTCGCCGAGGGGCGCGTGTCACGTCGTGGGCGGATGGGCGCGACCCTGACCGGCACGCGGGCGTGGGACCTGTCGCGGCTGTGGCGCGCCTGGCAGGAGGGGTGGCTGCCCGCCGCGCTCGAGGAGCGCGGCACGCCGGCGCCGCACGAGCGCACCGTCGCCAAGCCACGCGGGCTCGAGGCGTCTGAGTTCGGCCGCGGCAGCCGGTGAGCCGACCATCGGGCACCCTGCGCGGTCCAGTGGGCGAGGAGCAGCGGTGGCGAGGTGGCAGCGGATCGTCGCGAGCCTCGCCGTGCTCGTGGTCGTCGGACTCGCCGTCGGCCTCGTCGTCGCCCTCGCCGTCGACCGCCAGCGCACGGACCGCTTCCCGGGCCCGCTCCAGGTGGAGCTCGATGACAGCGACGACGCTGACCCGGGGGTGGCCGACGAGCCTGACGGCGACCGCGCCGCTGTGGAAGCGGACGGCGGGGTCGAGGCCGCGGTGACCGCCAGCACGACGGTCACGCAGGAGACGCTCTGGCTGTGCGGTCCCGGGGCGGACGACGACGCCTGCGTCGGTGACCTCGACGCGACCGTCGTGGCCGCGGACGGTACGCGGACCGTCGAGCCGTTCACGCCCGCGGACGACCCCGCGGTCGACTGCTTCTACCTCTACCCGACGGTCTCGCAGGTGGCCGCGAGCAACGCCCCGCTCGAGATCACCGCTGCCGAACGTGACGTCGCCCGCGCCCAGGCGGCCCGCTTCGGCGAGGTGTGTCGCGTCGTCGCACCGATCTACCGGCAGGTCACCGTCCAGGGCATCGTCACCGGCGCGTTCCGTGACCCGGCGGCCCGCGATCTCGCGTTCGGCGACGTGCTGTCGGCGTGGAACGACCACGTCGCCACCTCGGGCGATCGACCCTTCGTGTTGATCGGCCACTCCCAAGGTGCGCAGGACCTGACGCGGCTGCTCGCCGAACGGATCGAGGGCGACCCCGACCTGCGCCCACGCCTGGTCTCCGCGTTGCTGATCGGCGGGCAGGTCGAGGTGCCCGTGGATGAGGACGTCGGAGGTTCGTTCCTGACGGTGCCGGCCTGTCGTGCGGTCGACCAGACCGGTTGTGTGGTGGCCTACAACAGCTTCGCCGAGACGCCACCGGCGTTCGCGCTCTTCGGCCGCGGCGGGCACGGTGTCGAGGTGCTGTGCGTCAACCCGGCTGCACCCGGTGGCGGCGAGGCGCCGCTCACCCCCTACCTCCCCGTCGAGGGCGTCGCCGGGTTCGAGACGCCCTTCGCCACCGCGGAGGGGGCGGCCACCGCGGAGTGCCGCAGCGAGGGGAGCGCCAGCTGGCTGCAGGTCGACCTCGACCCGGTTCTCGCGATCGCGGCGTCGTCACGCGGCTCCGATCTCGGGCCCGCCTGGGGCCTGCACGTCGGCGACGTCAACCTCGCCCTCGGCGACCTCGTCGACCTCGTCCGCACGCAGACCGCCGCGCTGGCGCGCTGATCGACCGGCGATCCCGGCGCAGCGATCAGGTGCCGTCGCTCTCCTCGACCATCTCCTGGAGGCGTGTGACCAGGGCGCGGTCGCCGATGAACACCGGGGTGCGCTGGTGCACGTGATCGGGCTCGATGTCGAGCAGCCGACGGCGGCCGTCGGATCCGAGGCCGCCAGCCTGCTCGGCGAGGTAGGCCAACGGTGCGGCTTCGTACAGGAGCCGGAGCTTGCCCGCGGGCAACCCGGTCTCGGCCGGGTAGCCGAAGATCCCGCCGTGGAGCAGGTTGCGGTGGAAGTCGGCGACCGCGGAGCCGATGTAGCGCTGCGAGAGTCGAGGCGAGTCGGGGAGGTTGAGCCACTCCACGAACGACCCGACACCCTGGTCCCACAGCGGCGACGATGCGTGGTTGAAGCTGTAGTAGGCCGGGATCTCGGGGAACCGCATGTCGTCCCAGGTGAGCACGAACTCCCCGACCTCGGGGTCCAGCGTGAACGCGTGCACGCCGTCACCGGTGCTGTAGACCATCATGGTCGAGGTGCCGTAGAGGACGTAGCCCGCGGCCACGAGGTCACGCCCGGGACGTAGCCAGTCGCGGTCCTGTGGCTGGCTCGAGGCGTCGCCGACGCGCTCGAAGACGCCGAAGATCGTGCCGACGCTGACGTTGGAGTCGATGTTCGAGGAGCCGTCGAGAGGGTCGTGGACCACGACGTAGCGGCCGCCGTCGGGGACGATCGTCGGCTCCGGGCGCTCCTCGGAGACGATCGCGCAGACCCGACCACCGCGAGCGAGCATCGCCGTCATGACGTCGTCGGCGTAGACGTCGAGCTGCTTCTGCTCCTCGCCCTGGGGGTTGATGTCGCCGCTGGCGCCGAGCATCTCGGTCAGACCCGCACGGCGGGTGCGGTTGGCGATGAGCTTGCCGGCGAGCGCGATGTCGTCGAGCAGCGACGTGAGCACGCCGGTGGCCTCGGCCGGCTGGCGTGCGAGCAGGAAGCTCTCGATGGTGACCAGCTCGGCGACCGCCCTCGCGCCGACCGGTGGCGCGGGCGGATCAGGATCATGCAGGGCCATGGCCAGCCTCCCGTGCGCCGTGCGCCGACCCTAGCTCGACAGGTCTGCACCGCCGCGGGCTCACGCCCAGCCGAGCTCGTGGAGGCGGTGGTCGTCGATGCCGAGGTGGTGGCCGAACTCGTGCACGACGGTGATGTAGACCTCGTCGACGAGGTCCTCCTCGTCCTCGCACATCGCACAGAGGGGGACGCGGAAGATGCGGATCACGTCCGGCAGGCCGCCACCCCACTCGTCGCGCTCGGTGAGCGGCACACCCTCGTAGATGCCGAGGAGGTCCGGTTCGTCCTCGTGCTGGTCCTCGACGAGCACCGCGATGTTGTCGAACGACTCGTAGAGCTCCTCGGGGATCGCGTCCATCGCGTCACCGACGAGCTGTTCGAAGCGGGGGAGGGGGATGAGGTCCACGCGCGCAGCCTACGAGAGCCGGCTAGCGGTCACTGGCCCGTGCGGGCCGCCGGTCCTCGGAACGCGCTCGGCCTACCCTCGATCGTCCCGAGGTCGGAGGCGAGGTGACCGATCAGCGACCGCCACTGCGGGCCGTCGCCCTCCGGCGCCGCACGTTCGATGCCCGCCGCGAGGAACAGGCTCTGCGCGCGGGTCGCTGGACGCTGGTGCTCGTCACCGTGGTGCTCGTGGCGCTCGGATCGTTGGCGGCCCGCGACTGGTGGCTCGTCCGGGCCTACCTGACCGGACCGGAGCTCCGCCTGGCGCAGGTCTGTGCGGACAGCCCGTTCGCCGCCGGGCTCATCACCGCCGCAGGTGGGCGTTCGGCCGTCCGCGAGGACCCGGACGTGATCGCGCCCTACCTCGCCGACGTCGAGCGCCTCGACGCTGCCGCGCTGTCGATCCGGGACCACGCGTCCCTGGTCGGCGACGACGAACTCTCGGTCGCCGCGACGACGGTGTACGTCGGCCGGCCGCACCGCGCCCCGACGCAGACGGCGCTGGTCGAACGACGCTGCGCCGAACGCGTCCGCGCCGCGGGGATCGGCTGACGGTCAGCCGGGGAGCGTGCCGGGCCCGACGACGTCGTCGGCCGGCAGCCGTGGGTCCGGGTCGAACCGCAGCCCTCGCGGTCCCGCCGTCTCCTCCCGTTCGACGCGGACGGTCAGCGGCTCGTCGCCCCACCGGGCCTCGAACGCGTCGTCGCCGTCCTCGTCGATCCTCGCCCCGAGCGTCGCCCACAGCTGCGCCGACGCCTCGAGGTCCGGCGCGGTGAGGGTGGGTCCGAGCAGGGCTGGCGAGTCCGGGTCGACCGGTGGCAGGTCCATCCCGGCCAACCGTGCCCACCCCTCGTCGTCGTGCTGAGGACGGGCGATCTGCACGATCAGCCCTCCGACCTGCGACGGGCGCAGGAATCCCTCGTGCCACTCGTCGCGGGCGGTCGACACGTCGACCACGTCGTACCCAGCGGCCTCGACGGTCCGTACCGCATCGAGCAGGTCCGGCACCTTCAGGGTCACGTGGTGCACGCGCGGCCCGAAGCGGTCCAGGAACGCCGCCGCGAACCCGTCCTGGACCTCGGGTTCGAGCAGCTCGAGCTTGGCGAGGTTGGAGTACCGCAGCTGGCGTGTGCCGAACCCACCGCCGCTGAACCTCGGGCTCAGCCAGACGCCACCGAGCTGCTCCTGCCACCGGGCGCTGGCGGCCTCGAGGTCGTGGACCGCGATGGCGACGTGGTCCGGGCGAGCGTCGATCGGCACGGGAGCTCCGAGGTGGGGACGGTGACGGGACCTCAGATGTTAGGGAGCGTTCACAACGGGCGTCCAACCGGGGTGCGGTGGGACCGCCAGCTGCGCTCGCGCCGCTACCCTGACGAACGCACGTTCGCTGATCGGAGGACGGCTCGTGGAGGTCCGGGAACCGATCCTCCACGTCGACATGGACGCGTTCTTCGCGTCGGTCGAGCAGCGCGATGACCCGGACCTGCGCGGCAAGCCGGTCGTGGTCGGTGGTGCGGGTGGGCGCGGGGTCGTCGCGGCCGCCAGCTACGAGGCGCGCCGTTTCGGGATCCGGAGCGCCATGCCGATGGTCCAGGCCCGACGACGCTGTCCCGATCTGCTGATCGCCCCGCACCGGTTCGAGGCCTACCGGGACGCGTCCCGCGCGGTGATGGCCATCCTGCGCGACGTCACGCCCGCGGTCGAACCGCTCAGCCTCGATGAGGCCTTCCTCGACGTCCGGGGGGCGGTGCGGCTCTTCGGCGACCCCGAGACCATCGGGCACGGCATCCGTCGCCGGGTCCGCGACGAGCTCGAGCTGCCCATCTCGGTCGGCATCGGGCCGACCAAGTCGGTCGCCAAGCTCCTGTCGGCCCGGGCCAAGCCGGACGGGCTGCTGCGGTGGCCGGCGGACGAGGTCCAGGACCGGCTGCGGCCGCTACCGATCAGCGATCTGTGGGGAGCGGGCCCGAAGACCGTCGAGCGGTTGACCACCTACGGCTTCCGCACCATCGGCCAGCTCGCGGACACCGATCGGCGGACCCTGCAGCGCGTCGTCGGCGACGCCACCGGGGCGCACCTGCACGCGCTCGCTCGCGGTCACGATCCGCGGAGCGTCACCCCGCACGAGCCGGCTCGGTCCATCTCGGCCGAGCGCACCTTCGACCACGACCTCGACGATCCCGACGATCTGCAGCGTCACCTGCTCCGGCTCGTGGAGAAGGTGGCACGCCGGCTGCGGCAGGCGCGGGTGTCGGGGCGGACCGTCACCTTGAAGGTCCGGTTCGCCTCGTTCGAGACCGTCACCCGCTCGATCACGTTGTCCGAGCCGACGGATCGGACCCACGACGTGCTCGTCGCGGCCAGGGGGCTGCTCGATGGCCTCCGGCTCGAACGGGTCCGTGTGCGGCTGATCGGCGTCGGGGTGTCGAACCTCGGCGATGGGGACGCGTCGCGGCAGCTCACCCTCGACGCACCCGACGTCGCGGCCGCGGAGGTGCCGTGGGGCGACCGGCGTTGGGAGGACGTCGACCGCGTGGCCGACGCCGTCGCTGACCGGTTCGGCGACGTCGGGGTCAGCTTCGCGGTGCTGCTCGACGACGAGCACGAGGACCAGCCGTACGCCACCAAGCACGAGGTGCGCGAGACGGCGGACGGTCGCGACCAGCCGGGCGAGGGCTGAGTCGTCCTCGCGGAGCGCTTCCGCGGAAGCGGTGTGGCGTCTTCCGCGGAGGAAGCTCGGGCCGGCCGGGTCAGACGATCGGCAGGAAGGAGACGGTGTTGCTCTGGCGACGCCGGCCATCGAGGTGGGCCGCGAGCTCGTCGTAGATCGCGTCGCCGACCATCCGGCGGAGCTCGGTCTCCATGCTGCGGTAGACCGGGCGGGGGCTCACGAACGCGGTGTCGTCGTCGAGGCACCACCAGCCGAAGTCCGAGCCGCCCTCGCCCCAGTGGCCGCGCTCGTAGGCGGCGATCAGGTGGGTCTCGAGGGTCGTGCCGTCGTTGGCGGTGGTCTCCTCGATGGTGCGGTGCAGCGGGACCTGCCAGCAGACGGTCGGCTTCCAGTCGACGTAGTGCTCACCGCGGCGTTGCGCGACGTGGTGGAGCGCGCAGCCCTCGCCGGACGGCCACCCGCTGCGGTTGGCGAACAGGCACCCGCCATCGATCACCCGGGTCTTGACGTCGCCGTCCTCGTCGGTCTCCCAGATCCCGTCACGCAGCGCGGTGTCGTGGAACTGCATCGTGGTCGGATCGAGGTGTTCACGGACGGCCTCGTCGTAGAAGGAGGCATCGTCCTCGTCGTTGAGGTACGCGCCGTGGAGGCAGCACCCGATGGCGGGGTCCTGCTCGCCGGGGTGGATCCCCTCGCAGCCGGCCCCGTAGATGCAGGTGTAGTTCGACAGCAGGAACGACACGTCGAAGGTGTAGCGGCGGTGATCGTCGTCGGGGTCGTCGATCGACACCCACTCACGGGATGGCACGGGAGGAGCCCCTCGAGGTCGCTGGTGCGCGGCCCGGGGAGGCTAGCGGCGGGAGCCGTCGTCCCCGCGACGTCGACGGGTGAGCACGGCGGGCGCGCCGAGGGCCACGAGCGCGACTCCGGCGGCGACGGTGCTGAGCAGCTCGCCACCGGTCCGGGGGAGCGCATCGAGGACCGTCCGCCGCACCGACTCGCCGAGGACGGCGGTCCCACCGTCGGTCGTGCCGTCACCGCTGCCACCGGCCGCGCCGTCCGTGTCCGGGCCGCTGCCACCAGTGGGGGAGTCCCCGCCGGAGCCGTCGCCGCCGGTCGTTGGCACGTCGCGGTCGATGACCTCGTCGAGCACGTCGGTGTCCGGCTGGTTGACCGGCGGGGTGACGGCTCCGCCCGTGGTCCGCTGGTGGCAGACCAGGTGGCGACCGCCCCGCCGGACGTCGAACACGCCGACGCCGCCGTCGACGTCGCCCGTGGTGTCGATGCCGAGGTCCTCGCAGACGGCGGTCCGGTAGCCCTCGCCGGCGGGGAAGACCTGGTACCGAGCGCCGACGAGGACCGTCAGCACCTCGGTGTCGCGCAGCCCGCGCTGCTCACGGCCGGTGGGGTTGAAGTACCGGTGCTCGACCACGATCTCGACGAGCGTCGGCCCGGGACCGTTGCCGCCGTCCTCGCCGTGGATGAGGACGCGCACGCCGGTGATCGGCGCGATCCCGATGTCGAGCGGGGTGAGGTCGAACTCGGCCCGCTCGTCCTCGGCCGCCGCCCGGAGCGGCTGCTCGGGCAGGTCACCGTGGTCGGTGATCAGCTGGAGCCCGACCTCAGTGCCGTCCGGGCAACCCGGTACGGCGACCGACGCACCGGTGACCGTCATGGAGTCGTGGTCGGTGCTCCACGAGACATCGGCACGCTCGGCGCAGCCACTCGTCTGGGCATTCGCGATCCCTGGAACGAGGCTGAGTGCGAGCACCGCAGCAGCGGTGACAGAGAGGTACCTCATCCGGCGACCTCTCCGTCGAGCTCGTCATCCGCGTCCGTTGCGACGCCCGGCTGCGAGGAGGTGGAGTCGGCCGAGCCGATGCTCACCGATCCGACAGGCTCCTGGCCGGCGGGATCGTTGCCCGTCTGTCGTTGGAGACAGACGGAGTGCGTCGAACCTGTTGTGACGATGAACCCGGAGCCGCTCCCGGTCCGTGTCGCTCCAGGCGGGTCCTTGATGTCCTTGGAGCTGCGGCAGTCGACCTCGTCGTACCTGAGGCCGTCGTGAACTCCAGCCCATGCGGCGACGTCGTAGGTCCCGCCCACAGCGGTGATCAGCGGCTCCGAACCCTGGACGGTCCGGCCCTGGCCTCCGTTGTTGAACAGGTACCAGGTCACGACGACGGTGGTCTCGGGAGCGGGTAGGTCGGAGTCTCCGGGATCCCCGGTGTCGTCTGGCGGGACGTCCGGGCCCGCGGCGGTGAAGACCTGGAGGACGCCGCCGTCGACCACGAGCGACGCTGCGCTCGCGACGAGGAAGCCGGCGCCGAGCCCGACCGCGATCATCCCGCCGAACAGCGCGAACGTCGTGAGCTGCGCGACTCGGTCACGGGGAGCGGCGGGTGCTTCCTCGACGTTCTCGTCGGGCGAGCCATCGCCGGACGTGTCGTCATCATCGTCACGACGCTTCTCGCGACGGGTGAGGAGAGTGAGCGTGAGCCACCCGGCAGCGAGTCCGATCAGCACCGAAGGCTGGCGAAGGAGCGTTGCAGCGTTGCCACCCCACGGGATGCGGAGCACGGACGGACCCGTGCACGGCGTCGAAGGGGACGATCCAGCCGTCGGCCTGGGCCCGGTTGTCGCCCTGGGTGACGTATCCGTCGGTCGTCACCTCGGTGATGCGGTGGATCACCCGGTAGGTCACCCCGACAGGTGCGTCGTAGGTGACGACGTCACCGACGCCGTACGAAGGCGAGGGCCGAGCGACCACCAGATCACCACTGCGGTAGGTCGGTTCCATCGAGCGGCCCATCGACGATGATGAAGCTCGCGCCACCACCGAGCATCGCCGACGGGAGCGCGAAGTAGGCGAGCGACGCAAGGAACACGCAGAAGAGCGCCCTGTCCAGCCATCTCTTCACCGTGGCTCCGTGTTCCGTGTGGGAGGAAGCGAAACGGTCAGGGCGGGGATGGTCGCCCGCCCTGACCACCTCGAACTGATGGTTACGGCAGGATCGGGCTCACCCCGTCGGTCGGGTGCGGCGTCTGGATCTTGACCTGCACCGAACCGACGTCGACACCGCGGACGACGCGGGTGTTGTTGGCGTTGCGCACGTCGTCGTAGGTGCCGAAGGTTCCGCTGGCGAACTCGTACCGCATACCCGTGGCGGTGATCGCCGGGTTGTTGTTGTGCCAGATCCGGGCCCCAGCGTTGTTGAACACCTCGAGGAAGAGTTCCTCGCCGACGCAGGCCTGGGCGATCCCGCTGACGTCGACGTAGTTGAAGGCGGACTGCTCACCCTCGTACCCGCCGAAGTGGGTCTCGACGCCATCCGCGTCGCAGACCAGGCTGCCGTCGCTACCGACCTGCAGGTGGCCACCGTCAACGGTGAGCTGGGCGGCGGAGGCGGCGAAGGCGAAGACGACGACTGCGACACCTCCGGCTGCGAGGTACTTCTTGGCTCCTCGCTGGTTTGAGTGGGTGGGTGGTGTCGGCTCCAGGGGTTGTGACACCTGTGTAGTTACGGTTCGGCGATCTGCTGGCCGTGACGAAGAGGCGTGGGTGTGGAGAAGCTGGAGCTGTTTCAGGCGGCGTTGGGGATCGCGGAGCCGTGGCGGGTGGCCGAGGCGTCCTTCGATCCGGAGTCGGGGCGGCTGGACCTGCACCTGGACTTCGTCAGGGGGCCCGGTTCGCCTGTCCGGAGGACGACGAGGCGGCGTGCCCGGTGCACGACACCGAGACAAGACGTGGCGGCACCTGGACTTCTTCCAGCATCAGGCCTACTTGCACGCCCGGGTGCCACGGGTGCGGCAGGTGGCCCTGCCGTGGGCACGGCCGGGCAGCGGGTTCACGCTGCTGTTCGAGGCGTTGCTGGTCGAGTTCGCCCCGCACATGCCGGTGGCCGCGATCGCCCGGATGGTCGACGAGCCCGGAAGATGGCCTCGATCGCGTCATGGCAGCCACGGCCCGACCGAAACCCATAGGATCGCGGCTCGAACCGTGCTTCCCACTCGGGTTCCAGCGCGTTGACCACCTGTGCTTGACGCACGCGATCAACGATCACGGGGATACCGAGCGGGCGTTGCTGTCTCCCATCTGCCTTGGGGATGTACACCCGCTTGACGGGTAGAGCTGTCCACGTCGTGCCGTGGTGCACCTGGTCGGCCAGAGCGGCCTTCCCGGTAGCACTCACCACGACCGTTCCGTCGACACCCGCCGTCTTGCGGCCAGCATTGCGTTCGGTCACCCGCCGCACGCTCACCAGAGCGTTGGCGCGCGACCGAAGCATCAGCTTCTGCAAATTGCGGACCTTCTTGAGGTCCCCTGCCTGCGATGCCGTGAAGATGCGCTGCCGTAGACGCCGTACGTCAGCCTCGACCTTGGGCCAATCCACAGCCTCCCAGTCGAGTCCGTCGTCCTCCGGTCCGTTCACCGACACGGCCATACCGTGGCGGCGCCTAACTTGTCCTTCGGTTCCGGGTCCTTGGTCATCGTCGTCCTCACAGGCTCACCTGACCCGCGTCAGCACCCTTTGGGGTCCGGGCATCAGCCCGTATCCGGCCAGTTATCCGAAACGGCCGGCGGAGAGGCCGACCATCATGTCCCGGTTTCCTGTCGCCTTTCGGCGCACCGGCATTCGCTTCTCGGATCATCCGCTGCCCGCCGCGGGAGTTAGGCCTTCCTTGCGGTCGGCTTACCGGACACAACTCGCGTCCGGACCCCGACGGGATTACCACGTTCCACACGTGCGAGACTCGACCGGGGTGG
This sequence comes from Nitriliruptor sp., assembly GCF_040882075.1. Lineage (NCBI taxonomy): Bacteria > Bacillati > Actinomycetota > Nitriliruptoria > Nitriliruptorales > Nitriliruptoraceae > Nitriliruptor > Nitriliruptor sp. Next base: position 7,348 of record NZ_JBBEBZ010000175.1, on the reverse strand, counting down.
GTGCCTCCTGTATCCCGAGGGCGGCGGTGCTCACCCGACCGGCAAGAAATCCCCGGCCGGCGCCTGCCGCTTCCCAGCGGCCAGCCCCTACACCACCCCTACACCCCGCCTACAGCATCCCATCTGGCGAGGTTCACGATAACGAGACATCAACGGAGGTTCACGCGATTCACCCGTCCGGTCTGCCCCTTGCCCGTAACCCCCGGATGGAACAGAGGTCCTTCGGCTTTCCCTCGAGCTTCGCACCCCGCCGTTACCAGCGACGCACGTCAAGGGTGGGGCCAGGCCATCGAGCACGGACCTGAAGCTACGCATCCGGCATAGGCCGGCCCTCCTGTCTGCGAGCCCGCTCGCTGCGTGCGACCTCGTGTCGCAACTTCTTCTTGGTGTCGACCGAGATCACCGGATCCCCGGCCGCCAAACAGTCGTTGACCTGCGAGGTCAGGTAGCGGAACTGGCCGTCGCGGTCCGGGTGCTGGCGGCCCTCGCGGGTCTTGGCGGCCGCCTGCAGGCTGTAGCCGGCCGCCCGCAGCAGCCGTCCCACGCTGACATGGCTGACCCGATGCCCCTGCGAACCGAGCACGTCAGCCAGCTCACGGGTGGACTTCGACGACCACCGCAGCGGCGACTCCGGATCCCCACGGGTAGCCGGATCCACCAGCGCCTCGAGCGCGTCGACCAGACCCGGATCGGTCTCGGTCAACGACTTGCGGCCCCCGCCCGGCCGCCGCGCCCGCCCCACCGCCAGCACCTCGCCCGGCGCCTCGAGTTCCTTGACCGCTTTGGACACCGTGGGCTCCGACACCCCCGCCGCCCGCGCCACCGCACCGATCCCGCCCCGACCGATCGTTCGCGCCTCCGCACCCAGGACCACCCGACGCTGCCGCTCGTCCAGGTGTGGCAACACCAGCGCCAACCTGTCCGCCAACGCGCTGTCGTCTCGGGCCATCCAGCGAGGCTAACCGCCCGCCCTCTACCCCAACGTTATTTCGTTCCGGACTCTGACCCCTCGCGTTGGTGTAGGTCTCGCCGTTGCCGGAGCTGACCTGCAGGGTGACGGTGCGCTGCCCGCCCTCGACGAGGTGGAGCAACTGCCGATCGAGATCGACCTCGACCAGATCGGCCGGGCCACCGACCAGCGCAGGTTCCGCCGAGCCATCCAGGAGCGCCGCAGTGGTCGCCGGCCCGACCACGTCGTCGACCGCCAGGCCGTTGACGCGTTGGAAGGCCATGACGGCGGCCGTCGTCTGCTGACCAGCGGTGCCGTCGGCGGCCCCGATGAGGAAGCCGTCGTCACGCAACTTGCGCTGAACCTCGGCGGTGGTGAGTGCAGGTTCGGGCTCGTCCTCGACCGCGTCGTCGGCGTCATCGCTTGGTCCCGCGCTGGCTTCGTCCGTCGGCTCCGCCGGCTCGATCGGCCCCGGTGCCTCCTCGACGTCGGTGTCGTCGGCCGCCACCGGGCCACCACCATCACCGACCGGTGTGCCGGTGCGGGCGAGACCCCAGGCCAACACGCCGGCCGCCGAGGCGACCAGGGTGAGTGCCAGGGCCAGGGTGAGCAGGAGCGTGCCGAGCGCGGCGCGCAGCCGGCGACGGCCGGTAGTCGGGCCGGCATCCCAGGTAGCGGTCGAGGCCATGCGTGACTCCACTCGTGCGTGCCTTCGCCCCGTCCGACGCACGTGCGGCCCGCCTGGTTGCCGACCCGTGTGCACCCGAGCGCGCAACGGGCGATCAGAAACTGCGTGCAACCTTCGGCCGCACTGCCGCATCGCGGCCGGGCCGATCCCGGACCGGCGGACCTCGTCACCTAGAGTGCCGCCGACCGGATCAGCCACGACCGCGGGAGACGCCATGGCCGCCACGTCCGAGGCCACACTGTTCGTTGGGCGCGAACACGGAGCGGGTGAGCGGCGGGTCGCCGCCACACCGGACTCCGTGCGCCGCCAGGTCGGACGTGGCATCAACGTGCTGATCGAGCACGGCGCCGGGCAGGCCGCCGGCTACGACGACCAGGCCTACGCCGAGGCCGGCGCCAAGCTGGTCGACGCGGCCGCCATCGGCGAGGCGCCCCTGGTCGCCCGGGTCGCCCCGCCGTCGCTCGAGGACGTCCGGGCGCTGAGCCCCGACACGGTCCTGCTGACGCTCCTGGCGCCGCACCGCAACCTCGAGGTGGTCACGGCCCTCTCGGAGCGGGGAATCAGCACGCTGGCGATGGACCTGGTGCCCCGCATCAGCCGCGCCCAGTCGATCGATGCCCTGTCCAGCCAGGCCAACATCAGCGGCTACCGCGCCGTGATCGAGGCTGCCTACGGGCTGGACAAGTACTTCCCGCTGTTCATGACGGCGGCTGGCACGATCCGCCCCGCGCGGGTGGTCGTGCTCGGCGCCGGCGTCGCCGGTCTGCAGGCGGTCGCGACCGCCAAGCGGCTCGGCGCTGTGGTGCACGTCTCCGACATCCGCGAGGCGGCCCGCGAGGAGGTCGCCTCCCTCGGTGGCACCTTCATCGAGGTTCCCGACGTCGAGGACGCGACCGGCGAGGGCGGCTACGCCAAGGAGGTCGGAGAGAACTTCCTCGAACGCCAACGGGCGGTGCTGACCGAGTTCCTGAGCCAGGCGCACGCGGCGATCACCACCGCGCAGATCCCCGGCCGTCCCGCGCCCGAGCTGATCACCCAACAGATGGTCGAGGCGATGCAGCCCGGGTCGGTAGTGATCGACCTCGCCGCCGCCGACGGCGGCAACTGCGCGCTGACACAAGCCGGCACCGTGGTCGAGCACAACGGGGTTCGCATCATCCCGGGCAACGACTTCCCGTCGAAGATGGCCGGCGAGGCGAGCGCCCTGTACGCCCGCAACATCGCCTCGTTCTGCGAGTTGCTGGTCGACGACGAAGACCACCTGCACCTGGATCTCGAGGACGAGATCGTCGCCGGTTCGCTGGTGACCCACGGCGGAACCGTGACCGCCCCAAGGATCGCCGAGATGCTCGGCGGGAAGGACGCGTGATGGGGCCCCTGCTGGTGAGCCTGTACATGTTCGTACTTGCGGCATTCCTCGGCTTCGAACTGATCAACAAGGTGCCACCGACACTGCACACTCCCCTGATGTCGGGCGCCAACGCGATGTCGGGCATCACCGTGGTCGGGGCGCTCACGCTGGTGACGGTGGCGAGCCTCTCGACGAGTGTCGTCTTCGGGGTGCTCGCGCTGATCCTGGCCACCATCAACGTCGTCGGCGGCTTCCTGGTCACCGACCGGATGTTGTCGACCTTCGGAGGTCGCCGGTGACCGCCACCGACCTGACCGCAGTCCTCGCGCTGGCTTCGATCGCCTTGTTCGTCTTCGGGCTCAAGCGCCTGTCACGGGTCCGCACGGCCCGAAGCGGCAACGCGCTGATGGCCGCCGGCATGCTGCTCGCGATCCTGCTGACCCTGCTCGAGATGGGGCTGGTCGACTACCGCTGGATCATCGTCGGCCTGGTCGTCGGCGGTGCGATCGGGTACGTGACCGTTGCGCGCGCGCAGGCGACCCAGATGCCCGAGATCGTGGCCAGGTTCAACGGCTTCGGTGGCGCGTCGTCCGCACTGGTGGCCCTGTCGCTGTTCTGGGCCGTCGTGGTCGAGACCCCCGACGACGCGACCGCCGCCGCGGTCCTCGGCGGTGCGTCCGCGGTCACGCTGGTGCTGTCGGTGCTCATCGGCGCGGTGACCCTCGCCGGCAGCGTCCTGGCCGAACTGAAGCTGCGCGGCACCATCGGCGGCACGCCGCGCATCCCGGCCCGCGGGCCGATGATGGGCCTGCTCGCGCTCGCCAGCCTGGCGTTCGGCGCCGTCGCGGTCTTCGCGATCGAGGATCCGGTCGTCTCCTCGCTGCTGATCATGGCGCTGGTCGTCGGCAGCATCCTGATGAGCGTCGCGCTGGTCGTGCCGATCGGCGGTGCCGACATGCCGGTCGTGATCAGCCTGCTCAACTCGCTGTCGGGCCTGGCGGCCGCGGCGACCGGGTTCGCGCTCGGCAACCAATTGCTGATCATCGCCGGCACCATCGTCGGTGCGGCCGGCCTGATCCTGACCCAGATCATGTGTGTGGCGATGAACCGATCGCTGGTCAACGTCCTGATCGGCGGGTTCAGCGGCGGCGCCCCCGACCACGGTGAGTACGGCCACGTGATCTCGGCCGATCCCGAGTCCGCGGCGATGGTCCTCGAGGCCGCCCAGTCGGTGATCATCGTGCCCGGCTACGGCCTGGCTGCGGCGCGGGCCCAGAACGCGGCATACGCACTCGCGCAGGCGCTGCAACGGCAGGGCGCCGAGGTGCGCTTCGCCATCCACCCGGTCGCCGGACGGATGCCCGGGCACATGAACGTGGTGCTCGCCGAGGCCGAGGTGCCCTACGAGTTGCTCCACGAGATGAGCGAGATCAACCAGGACTTCGCCGAGACCGACGTGGTGATCGTGGTCGGCGCCAACGACGTCGTCAACCCCGCCGCGCGCACCGAACCGGGCAGTCCGATCGCCGGCATGCCCATCCTCGACGTCGGCAATGCACGCCGGGTGTTCGTGATCAAGCGCAGCCTGTCGCCCGGCTACGCCGGCATCAAGAACCCGCTGTTCGAGCAGGAGAACACCGTCATGCTCTACGGCGACGCCAAGGAGATGCTCGACCAACTCGCGAACGAACTCACCGCCAACGCATGACGACCTCGCTCAGCTTGCGATTAAACCTCAGGCTGCCTTCTTGACGGCGGGGTGACGGGTCCGGTCCGGGGGCCGGTTCGGGTGCCTTTGGGTCGTCCTGGGCCGGGTTGGTCGGATTTCGGTGGTCTGGCTGGGGTGCCGATGGTTGCGACAAGTCGTCGAAATCCTCGTCGGACGCGGGCGGGGGTGAGTTTGTCGGGTTCGCGGGGTTTCTCCCAGGGCAGTCGGTGGTCGGTGACCAGGCCGCGGGCCAGCCGCAGCTGGGTGTAGGCCGCGGCGATCAGCCAGGTCCAGCGGTCGGCCTGTTCGGGGGTGCAGATCCGCGGCGTGGTCCAGCCGAGGGTGTTCTTGGCGAACCGGTAGGTGTGCTCGATGTCGAAGCGGCGCAGGTAGGCCCGCCAGCACAGGTCGAGGTCGGGGGTGCCGGCTCCGGACCACCACAGCCACAGGGTCTTCTTGGTGCGGGCGGTGGGCTTGGGTAGATGCTCGACCTCGACGCGGATCACGGTCCCGCGCACGATCGGGAGGGTGTCGTGGCCGACCCAGTGGCCACGACGACCGAGCTTGGGGTGCAGCCCGGACCAGGCCGCCACGGTGACGGTGCCGTAGCGGGCGTCGCTGGCGGTGAGGGTGTGGTCGGGGGCGGGCCAGGTGTCGGGGTCGTCTGCACAACCGAACCGGTCACCGTGGCGGCGTGGCCGGCCCACGGTGCCGTCGGGCTCGGGAGGGTCGGTGTAGAAGACTCGGTCGTCGCGGATGCGCACCAGCACCTGGGCACGGGTGCCGGCGAGGTCGTGGCCGAGCGCGATCGGGTCGTAGCCCGCGTCGAACACGAACATCGGCACGTCACCGTCCTCGGGCAGCAGCGACACCACGTCGCGGATCTGGGCGACGGTCGCGTCGGTGACATCGGCGCTGACCGGGATGCGGCGGGCGTCGATCGGGGCGGTCCCCGCACCCGGTCTCTCCTGAGAACAAGTGGACACCAGCTCCGAGTCCACCGCCCGTGGCTCGGTCGACATCATCGAAGCCGGTTAGGATCCGTGAGTTGGAGGTTGACGACATGGCGCTGTAGCCGGTCCCTGCGAGCGCGGCCACGAGTAGGCCGTCGTCATGCTCCGAACGACCCAACGTTCGCAGGTGGCCCACCATCCAGCGTTCCTTTCGGCTCTGCCTTGATGCGTTCGCCGCGTCAAGGTTGTCAGGGGGTGCGACAGCTGGTGCCGCCACTCACAAGAGATCGGAAGGGCGACGGATTCGGGAGACGTCGCCGTCCTCGTGAGCTATTCGTGAGTGCCATCCGGAACGTCCTCGTCAGAACAGACGAGGACCTCAACGATGTCCGACGCAGTCAGGCCAGCTCAGCCGTCTCCGACGCGCGCCGTGCGGCGCAGGGTGCCGATCGCCCGTCCCGGCGATGGCGACGCGGGCGGGCCATCACCAGCGCGGCCGACGGGACCGCCGTCGGCCCCGGCGCTTCGGTCGCCGCGGGAGCGCCTGGTTGGTCTGGGCGTCGGTGAGCAGACGGCTCGCGCGCTCGTCGGGCGGTATGGCTGTGAGCGGGTCATCGATGCGCTGGATGTGACGTGTGTCTGACTCAACGACACAGATCGGCGTTTGATTAGCCAACATCGTCGGGTCCGTGTGCTCGATCATGTTGCCGGTTGTTGCGGCGCCAGGCAAGGCGTCGTCGCCGGGCTTTTGCGAGTCCTCTGCGACGTGCCTGGCGGATCTTCTTGCCGCGGCCTTCGTGCTCGTCGTTGGGGCAGACGTAACCGATGCCCTGGTGCAGCCTGTTCTCTGGGGGTCGCGGACGCCGAGCTCGGCGCGCAGCACAGCCGGGTCCTCAATCGCGAGCAGGTGGGGATGTTCGACCTTGAGGTGGCCGAAGAAGCTCTCGATCCAGGCTTGATCGGTTGGGGTTCCGGGCCGGCCGAAGTGCTGCGCGATCGCGGCCAGCGCCATGAACTCCCGGGTCGAGCCTGAGGTCATCTGCGGACCGTTGTCGGACACCGCGAGGAGCACCGGGCGGGCGTCGTCATCGACGTCGATGCGGGCCAGCCCATCCTGGATGGCGGTGACCTTGTCGAGCAGACCCTCGGCTTCGAGCGCGTCGGTGAACACGATCTCGATCTGGGTGGAGGTCTCCTCGGACGAGACGATGTCGGCGATCCACTTGCGGGACACCAGATCCTCGATCACGGTCACCGCCATCCCGGCGGTCGGGAAGTGGGTGGTGTCGTAGATCCAGATGGAGTTGGGGACGTACTCGGCCCAGTCGGGAAACGGCTTGCGGACCGAGCGTCCCGGCCGTGGCGGGGGACGCAGAACCAGCCCCTGACCTGCAAGAACACGCCGAACCGACGACGGCGACACCCACACCCGCTTCAGATATGAGCCGCGGTGCGCGAGCTTGCGATGCGACCGGTCGGTCTCGCCCCACTCGTGGAACAGTGCGACGATCTGCTCGGCCTCATCGGCCAGCAGCCCGTGCGACGGGTTGCCGCCCGGCGTCTTGTCATCGAGTTCGTCGCGGTCTCGGCGGCCCATCCACCGCCACGCCCGACCTTCGTTGAGCTCCAGCAACCAGGCGCCACGCACGCTCCAGCCGCCCTCGACCGCACCGTCGATCAGGTTGAGCAGATCGAGTTT